>JADGHI010000043.1 GCA_019689515.1 Acetobacteraceae bacterium
GCGTGGGTCACGTTGCCCATATAAGCCCTGGCGAGTGGTGGCGAAGGGGGGCACCCCACGCCAGAATGACGCGAAGGCGGAACGGGGGGAGCGCGGGGGCACGCATGCCATACACGCGGGGAAACTGGCCGACCCTGCCGGCCATGATGCTGGCGCGCGCCCGCGAATGGGCCGGGCGGCCGATGCTGCGGTACTGGCGGGGCGGCACCTGGCACCGCCTGAACTGGGGCGAGTTCGCGCAGCGGGTGGCCGCGGTCGCCTCCTTCCTCCGCGCGCATGGCGTCATGCCGGGCGATCGGGTGTTGATCGTCAGCGAGAACCGGCCGGAATTCCTCATCGCCGACACCGCGATCATGGCGATCGGCGCGGTCTCCGTGCCGACCTACACGACCAACACGGTGGCCGATCACGCGCACATCCTGCGCGACTCGGGCGCCTCCGCGGCCGTCGTCTCGACCCGGCGCCTGGCCGAGCGCGTCCTGGCCGCGGCGCGGGAGCGCGGCGGCGCCGGCCTCGGCCTGCTGCTCTGCTGCGAGGAGCCCCCGCCGGCGCCGGAGGGCATGGCCGCGCACCGATGGGAAGAGGCGCTGGGGGCGCCGGGGGGCCTCGCCCTGCTGGAGGCGGAGGCGAACGCGGCGCCGGGCACCCGCCTCGCCTGCCTGATCTACACCTCCGGCACCGGCGGCGCGCCGAAGGGCGTGATGCTGCCGCACCGCGCCATGCTCGCGAACCGCGAGGGCGTGCGCGCGCTGGCTGAGAGGCTGAATCTCTTCGGCAAGAGCTACCTCTCCTTCCTGCCGCTGTCGCATTCCTACGAGCATACGGTGGGCGGCTTCCTGCTGCCCTCGCTCGGGATGGAGGTGGTCTATTCCCGGGGCGCCGACCGGGTCGCGGCCGAGCTGCAGCAGATCAGGCCCGCCATCATCACCGCCGTGCCTCGGCTGTTCGAGGTGCTGCGCGCGCGCATGCTGGCCCAGCTCGAGAAGGAGACGCCGTTCAGGCGCCGGATGTTCGAGCGCGCCGTGGAGCTCGGGCTGCGGAAGCTGGACGGCCCGCCACTCGGGCTGTTCGAGCGCGTGCAGGACGCTGTGCTCGAACGGCTCGTGCGCGACCGGGTGCGCGCGCGCTTCGGCGGGCGGCTGGTGGCCCTGGTCTCGGGCGGGGCGCGGCTCGATCCCGACCTTTCGGGGTTCTTCCTCGCGCTCGGCGTGCCGGTGATCCAGGGCTACGGGCAAACGGAGGCGGGGCCGGTGGTCTCGGTCAACCCGCCCTGGGCGAACAGGCGGGACACCGTCGGCCCGCCGCTCGCCGGGGTGGAGGTGCGCATCGCCGAGGATGGGGAGCTGCTGGTGCGCGGCGACCTCGTCATGGACGGCTACTGGAACAACGCGGAGGCCACGGCGGCGGCGCTGCGGCCGGCGGCGGGCGATCCGCCGGACGCGCCGGTTTGGCTGCACACCGGCGACGTGGGCACGATCGACGCGGACGGCTACATCCGCATCACCGACCGCAAGCGCGACTTCATCAAGACGCTCGGCGGCGACATGGTGAGTCCGGCGAAGATCGAGAGCCTGCTCATGGCCGAGCCGGAGATCGCCCAGGCGGTGGTCGCGGGCGAGGGCAAGCCCGGGCTGGTCGCGCTGCTGGTGCCGGCGGAGGGCATGGACGGCAAGGTGGCGGAGGCGGTCGAGCGGGTGAACGCGAGACTCTCCACCATCGAGCGGATACGGCGCTGGACGATCGCCGAGCCCTTCACCGTCGAGAACGGGCTGCTGACGCCGACGATGAAGGTCCGGCGGCGGGCGGTGATCGAGCGCCATGCGTCCGTGCTGGAGAGCTTGCACCGGCGGGACTGAGGACGGGCACCGCGCCGTCCGGACGCGGCGCGCGCGTGGCCATTGCCCACCGGCTGCCCGGCCTGCCAGGATGGCGGCACTCTGCGGGGAGCGCCGGGATGCGCACCGTCGCGCGCCTGCCCTCTCCCTGCCGCAACATCACCCAACGCCGTGCAGGAGACGCCCATGACGCTGACTTCGCCCGCCGACGCCCTCGCCGGTCTCTGGCGCGCGACCGGGCTGGATCCGGCGGCGCTGGATGCGGTGGAGCTTACCGGCCGCGAGCCGGTGCAGCCTTCTACCTACGCCGTCGGCACCGCGGCGCAAGCCTCGATCGCCGCCGCGGGCCTGGCCGCGGTGGAGGTCTGGCGCGCCCGCATCGGCCGCGCGCAGCGCGTCGCCGTGGACATGCGCCACGCGGTCGCCGAGTTCCGGTCCGAACGCTACCTGCGCATCGACGGCAAGCCAGCGCCCGAGCTCTGGGACAAGATCGCCGGGCTGTATCAAGCAGGCGATGGGCGCTGGCTGCGCCTGCACACCAACTATCCGCACCACCGCGACGGCGTGCTGCGCCTGCTCGGCTGCGACTACGATCGCGCCGCCGTGACCGCCGCACTTGCCCGCTGGACGGGGGAGGATTTCGAGAACGCCGCGGCCGAGGCTGGTCTCGTCGTCACCATGGCGCGCAGCACGGAGGAATGGGACGCACATCCCCAGGGCCGCGCCGTCGCTGGCCTTCCCGTCCTGCTGATCGAGCGCATCGGTGAGGCGCCGCCGACACCCTTCCCCGCCGGCGCGCCGAAGCGCCCGCTGGAAGGCATACGCGTACTCGACCTCACCCGCGTGATCGCCGGGCCGGTCTGCGGACGGACCCTCGCGGCGCACGGGGCGACGGTGCTGAACGTCACCGCCGCGCACCTGCCCTTCACGCCGACGCTGGTGATCGACAACGGGCGCGGCAAGCTCACCACCCATCTCGACCTGCGCGCGGAGGCCGACCGCGAGACCCTGCGCGGGCTGGCGGCACAGGCCGATGTGTTCGTCCAGGGCTACCGCCCGGGTGCGATCGCGGGCCACGGCTTCTCGCCGGAGCAGGTGGCGGCGATCCGGCCGGGGATCGTCTGCGTCTCGCTCTGCGCCTATGGCCATGCCGGCCCCTGGGCGGGGCGCCGCGGCTTCGACTCCCTGGTGCAGAACGCCAACGGGATGAACCTGGAGGAAGCGGCGGCGGCCGGCGAAACCAAGCCGAAGCCCCTGCCCTGCCAGGCGCTGGACCATGCCTCGGGCTATCTGATGGCGCTCGGGGCCATGGCCGGGCTAATCCGCCGCGCGCGCGAGGGCGGAAGCTGGCATGTGCGCGTCGCCCTGGCCACGACCGGCCACTGGATCCGCTCGCTCGGGCGAGTGGAGAACGGCCTCGCCTGTCCCGAACAGCGCTTCGAGGACATCGCCGACCTTCTGGAGGAGAGCGACAGCCCCTTCGGCCGCCTCACCACGGTGCGCGACGCCGCGCGCCTATCGGAGACGCCGCCCTTCTGGGCGCTGCCCTCCGTGCCGCTCGGCACCCATGCGCCGGGCTGGGATGGCCGCAAGGCGGCAGCCTGAGCGAACCCGGCCCTGTGCGCCTCCGCTCCCCCGGCCCGCAGGCCGGGGGAGCAGCGCTCAACGCGGCTCCCGCGCCGGCATCGGGGCGAGCGGCTCCGCCTTGCCGGCTTCCGCGGCGGCCATCTGCGCCGCGGCGGCGGTGTCAGCGAGGTCCAGTTCCTCCTCGGCCGACATCCAGCGGTGCAACCAGCCCGCCAGGACCGCCCCGACGATCGGCGCGACCCAGAACAGCCAGAGTTGCTGCAGCGCGATCCCACCCACCACCAGGGCAGGCCCCGTGCTGCGCGCCGGGTTGACGCTGGTGTTCGTCACCGGGATCGAGATCAGGTGGATCAGCGTCAGGCAGAGCCCGATCGCGAGTCCCGCGAAGCCCGCCGGCGCCCGCGCCGCCGTGACGCCGAGGATGACCAACAGGAAGAAGAAGGTCATCACCACCTCGGTCACCAGTCCCGAGGCCATGTCGTACTTGCCCGGCGACGCATCGCCAAAGCCGTTCGCGGCGAGGCCACTCGTGGCCACGCTCCAGCCCGGCTGGCCCGAAGCGATCGCCCAGAGCAGGAAAGCGCCGGCGCAGGCGCCGACGACCTGGGCGATGATGTAGCCTGGCGCCAGGGATCCCTTGAATCGTCCGGCGGCGACAAGGCCGAGGGTGACGGCGGGATTGAGGTGGGCGCCCGAGATATGCCCGACCGCATAGGCCATGGTCACCACGGTCAGCCCGAATGCCAGGGAGACCCCGACAAGGCCGATCCCGACTTCCGGGAATTTCGCGGCAAGCACGGCGCTGCCACAGCCGCCGAGAACGAGCCAGAGTGTGCCGAAGAACTCGGCTGCGAGCTTGCGTGACACAGCGCCTCCTCCCACTGAGGGGACCTCGCTTGGATGTGGAGGATGTTATGCGATTCGAGGCCGGATCGGTGGCTTCGATCGTCGCTCGGGCACCGCCTCGTAAATTTGTGATGCCTCGTGACGCATCGGGCGCGGAGCAATACGATGTTCGGCCGAATGCCGGACAAGCCGGGTTCGCGAGCAAGACGCGCGCGTCCCTTGCCTTCGCCCTGCGTGCATCGGTGACGGGAGGCGCCACGCGTGCTGAACGAAGCGCAGTGCGAGGAAGCGGCGGCGCTGATCTGGCGCCATTGGCGCGAGGGGCGTCGCATCGCGGCGTTGCCCGAGGCGCTGCGTCCGGCGACGCGGGCCGAGGGCTACGCCATCCAGGCGCGGCTCGCCGCGCGCAGTGCGCATCCGGCCTTCGGCTGGAAGATCGCCGCGACCAGCGCGGCCGGCCAGGCGCATATCGGCGTGGACGGCCCGCTCGCCGGGCGGCTGCTCGCCGAGGAGATGCACGAGGAGGGCGCCGCCGCGGTGCCCTTCGGCGCCAACCACATGCGCGTCGCCGAGGCGGAGTTCGCCTTCCGCATTGCACGCGACCTGCCGCCGCGACCCACAGCCCCCTACACGGTGGCGGAGGTCCTGGACGCCGTCGCGACCCTGCATCCCGCGATCGAGATACCGGACTCGCGCTTCGAGGACTTCGCGAGCGTCGGTGCGGCGCAACTCATCGCGGACAACGCCTGTGCGCACCAGTTCGTGCTTGGTCCCGCCACCACGGCGGACTGGAGCGGGCTCGATCTCGCCGCGCACCGGGTACGCGGGACCGTGGCCGGACGGATGCAACGTGACGGCATCGGCGGGAACGTGCTCGGCGATCCACGCACCGCGCTTGCCTGGCTGGTCAACGAGCTGTCGCGCCACGGCATCACGCTCAACGCCGGCCAGGTGGTCACGACCGGCACATGCCTGGTGCCGATGCCGGTCGGGCCGGGCGATGCGGTGTTCGCCGATTTCGGCGTGCTCGGGAGCGTGGCGATGCGCTTCGCGCCGCGCTAACGCGCGGCGAGAGGCGGAGGCCGGGACCGGCGCATGCATCTCGGCGGCACGCGACTGGTGCAGCGGATACTCTCGATGCCGGAGTTCGCACCCTATGTGGAGCGCGAGACGCTGCCGGGACCGGAGGTGCCGAGCGACGACGAGCTGCTTGACTTCGCGCGGCGCCACGGCACCACGACCTATCGCCTCTTCGGCACCGCGCGCATGGGCCCGGCGAGCGACCCGGGCGCCGTGGAGGACGACCATCTGCGGGTGCACGGGATGAAGGCGCTGCGCGTGGTGGACGCCTCCATCATGCCGAGCATACCTTCCACCAACACCTATGCGACGACGCTGATGATCGCGGAGGAGGCGGCGGAAGACATAGCCGCTGCCTGAACACGGCGGCCAGGCGTCAGCCCACCTCGCGCATTTCGAAATCGTCCTTTCCGGCACCGCAGTCCGGGCAGGTCCAGGTCGTGGGCACGTCCTCCCAGCGCGTGCCGGGCGGCAGGCCCTCCTCCGGCCAGCCGGCGGCCTCGTCGTAGCGGAATCCGCAGAGCGCGCATTCCCAGATCCGGAGCGGCGGCGATGCCGCGGCGTCGGTTTCCATCGGGGTCAATCCAATTGCACGTTGTTCTCTCGCACCGCGGCGCCCCACTTCGTCAGCTCGCTTCGGATGAAGGCGCCGAACTCCGCCGGGGTGCTGGTCAGCACATCGGCGCCCATGCCGCGCAGGCGCTCGACCGTCGCGGGGTCGCGCAGGATGCGGTGCAGCTCCTGCGCGATGCGCTGGGTGATCGGCTCCGGCAGGCCCGCGGGCGCGACGAGGCCCATCCAGGCGGCCGCGTCGAAGCCGGCGAGGCCCGCCTCCGCCAACGTGGGCAGCTCGGGCAGCAGGGCCGCGCGCTGGCGCGTGCTGACGGCGAGCGCGCGCACCCGGCCCGCCCGCACATGCGGCGTGACGAACACCGCGGTGTCGAACATGAGGTGCAGCCGTCCCGCGAGCAAGTCGGTCAAGGCCTGAGGCCCACCGCGATAGGGAACGTGCACCATCTCGAGCTCGCCCGCGGCGCGGGCGAACATCGCGGTGATGAGGTGCGAGGTCGTGCCGTTGCCGGAGGTGCCGAAGACAAGGCTGCGCGGCGCCGCCCGCGCCCGCGCGATCAGGTCCGCCACGCTCCGTACCTCGAGCTCCGGGTTCACGATCAGCACGAAGGGCAGGTTCGCGACGAGCGTGATCGGCGTGAAGTCGCGCGCGCTATCGTAGCCGACATTGCGGTAGAGGTTGGGATTGGTCGCGAGCGGCGCGGTCGCCGAGAGCAGGAGCGTGTGGCCGTCCGGCGCCGCCTGCGCCGCGGCCGCGGCGGCGAGGCTGCCGCCCTGACCGGGCCGGTTCTCGACGATCACCGTCCAGCCCGCATTCTCGCCGAGCTTGTCCGCCAGCAGCCGCGCGATGATGTCGGTCGCCTGGCCCGGCGGGAAGCCGACGAGGAGACGAATGGGCCGGGAGGGCCATCCTTGCTGCGCGGACGCCGTGGCGCCGCTCGAAGCCATCAGGGCAGCAGCGGCCAAGCCGTTCCGCAGCAACGCGCGCCGCATGGCGTCTCCTCCCCCCGATGTGTTGGCGTTATCCGCAGCTTGCTGCTGGTTTCGCTCTGCCCGCATAATGTGGCGTCGGCTTCACCCTGACAATCGCAAATGCCGACGCGGCGGGAGGAATGCGGAGCATGATCTACGCGACGACCACGGCGGAGGCGGTGCCCACGCGCTTCGCCCGCACGACGCCGGAGGGCGGCACGATCTGGCGGACCGACTACTTCGGCCCGACGCCGTCCCAGAAGGGCTCGAACTCGGTCGATCCCAACGCACCCAACACCAACGAGTATGTCGAGCCCGCACCGGGCGAGGTGCGGCTGCCGCAGGCCTTCCTCGTCGAGCAGGACCCGCGCGCGATCGTGCATCCCCACTTCCACTTCGTGGACCAGTTCCAGGTTGTCGTGGACGGCGAGGGCACGATCGGGAAGCGCGCGATCACGCCGATCATGGCGCATTTCGCCAGCGGCTGCACCGCCTACGGGCCGATCATCCCGGGCGCGCAGGGATTGAAGTACTTCACGCTGCGCGCGAGCGCGGACGACACCGGCGCGCAATTCCTCCCCGCCGCGCGCAGCAAGATGCGCAAGGACTGGCCGAAGCGCTACGTGCTGGCCAACCCGGTGCTGCCTTCCTCGCCCGAGGCGCTGCGCGCGCGGCGGGAGCCGGCGGTGGACGTCGTGCTGCAGGAGCCGGACGGGCTCGCCATCCTGATGCTGCGCATCCCGCCGGGCGGCCAGCTTGCCGCGCCTGATCCGGCGACGGGCGCGGGACAGTCCATGGTCGTTGCCGCGGGTTCCATCCTGCATCGCGGCAAGGTGCTTGACCGCCTCTCCGCGCTGTTCGTCACCGCGGACGAGCCGCCGCTGACCGCGCGGGCCGGGCCGGACGGCGCAGAGTTGCTGGTGCTGCAATACCCGAAGCGGGCGGCGGCCGGAGCCTAGGGCCGGAGGCACGGCGGCCGGTCGGCGCCGCGCGACGCCATCACCGGACCGTGCCCTTGCGGCGCAGATCGGCGATGGTTTCGTCGTCCAGCCCGACGCGCCGCAGCACGGCGTCGGTGTCCGCGCCGAGAGCGGGCGCGGCGTTCACTGGTGGAAGGCGGCCATTCACGCGCACCGGGCCGGTCAGCATCCGCACCGGCGCCCCGCCCTCCCGGCGCGTAAATTCGGCTACGCCGCCGCGCTCGCGCACGAAGGGGTTGTCGAGAGCCTGTCCGACATCGAGCACAGGCGCAGCCGGCACGGCGCCGCCGATCGCCTCAAGCCACTCCGCGGTGCTGCGTTCGGAGAAGGCGGTGTCGAGCAGTTCCGTCAGTACGGCGCGGTTCTCCAGTCGCGCACGGAACGTCGCAAAGCGCGGATCGGTGGCCCATTCGGGATGGCCCAGCTTCTCCGCGAGGATCGGCCAGAACTTCTCCTTGTTGCACATGATGAAGATCCAGCCGTCGCTCGTGCGGTAGAGCTGCGACGGCGTGAGCGAGGGATGCGCCCCACGCGGCTCCCGCCCCTGCACATGGCCGCCGTTCAGGTACCAGGCGGCGAGGTAGGTCAGGTTGTGCAGCGCCGTGTCGAACAGGCTGACATCGAGGTCCATGCCCCGCCCCGTCGCGCGCGCCCCGACGATGCCGGAGACCAGTGCGAAAGCGGCCATCAGCCCGGTCATCATGTCCACGACCGAGACGCCGAAGCGCGCCGGCGGCCCGTCCGGCTCTCCGGTCAGCGAGAGGTAGCCGGCTTCGGCCTGCATCAGGTAGTCGTAGCCGGGCCAGGAGCGGCGCGGGCCGTCGCGCCCATAGGCGGAGAGGTGCGCACAGACGATGCGCGGGTTGATGTCCTTCAGGCTGTCATAGGTGAGGCCGAGCTTCTCCGGAAGGTCGCCGCGAAGATTGTCGAGCACCGCATCGGCCTCGCGGAGCAGGTCGCGCAGCAGGCGCATCCCCTCGGGGTGCTTCAGGTTCAGCCCGACACTGCGCTTGTTGCGGTTGAACGCCTGGTGGAAGTGGCTGTCGCCCGGCGAGAAGAAGAACGGGCCGACGAGGCGACCGACGTCGCCGCCCTCTGCCGGGTTCTCGATCTTGATCACCTCCGCGCCGAGGTCGGCGAGCAGCATGGTGCCGAAGGGACCGGCGCCGTACTGCTCCACCGCGATGACGGTCACGCCGTCCAGTGGCAGCGGGCGTTCCATCAGACGCGGTTCCGCTCGATCAGGCGTTTCGCGATGACGAGGCGCTGGATCTCGTTCGTCCCCTCTCCGATCACCAGCAGCGGCGCGTCGCGATAGAGGCGCTCGACGACGAATTCCTTGGAGTAGCCGTAGCCGCCGTGGATGCGCATCGCATCCAGGCTATTCTCCACCGCCGCCTCGGTGGCGAAGAGCTTGGCCATGCCGGCCTCGTAGTCGCAGCGATCGCCGCGATCGAGCGCCTGCGCGGCCTTCTCGGTCAGCAGTCGCGCCGCTTCCACGCGCGTCGCCATGTCGGCGAGCTTGAGCGCGATCGCCTGGTGCTCGTAGATCGGCCTACCGAAGGTGCGGCGCTGCTGGGCGTAGCGTACGGCCTCATCCAGTGCGCGCTGCGCGACGCCGACGCCGCGCGCGGCGACGTTGACACGGCCAAGTTCCAGGCCGCTGATGGCGCAGGCCATGCCATGGCCCTCGCCACCGATCAGGCGGTCTGCGGGGACGCGGTAGTCCTCGAACACCAGCTCGGCGCTGTCGATGCCCTTGTAGCCAAGCTTCTCCAGCCGCCGCCCGACGCGGAAGCCGGGGCCTTTCTCGGCCAGCAGCATCGACATGCCGCGGTGGCGCGGCTCGGCGTTCGGGTCAGTCTTTACGAGCAGCGCAAAGCAGCCGCCGAAGATGCCGTTGCTGATCCAGGTCTTCGTGCCGTTGACGACGTAGTGGTCGCCCTCCCGCCGCGCCGTGGTGCGGATGGCCTGCAGGTCGGTGCCGCAGTCCGGCTCGGTCAACGCCAAGCCGCCGCGCAGCTCGCCGGTCGCGAAGCGGGGGAGGAAGGCGCGCTTCTGCGCCTCCGTGCCCATGCGGTCCACGATGCGCGCCATGATCAGGTGCGAGTTGATGATGCCGGAGAGCGACATCCACTCCGCCGAAATGCGCTCGATCACCTTGGCGTAGGTCGAGGGCCGCAGACCGAGGCCGCCATACTCCACCGGGATCACCGCGCCGAACAGGCCGAGCTCCTTCATCCGCTCGACGATCTCGGCCGGATACTCGTCCGCGTGCTCGAGCTTCGACGCGACCGGGCGGACATGCCGCTCCAGGAAGCGGTCCACCGCGTCGAGGATCAGGCGCTCCTGCTCCTCCGCTTCGATCGCGGCGCTCATGGCTTGCGGTACCCGCGGCGCGGCATCAGGCTCGATCGCTCGAAGGTGAGGAACACCGTGCCGTCGGCCTTGTAGCCCTCGGTCCGTGTGGTGACGATGCCTTGGCCGGGGCGCGAGCGACTCTCGCGCACCTCGATCACCTGCGTGCGCGCATAGACCGTGTCGCCGGGGAAGACCGGCGCGACCAGGCGGATCTCCTTCCAGCCGAGATTGGCGATCGAATTGAAGCTGATGTCGTTCACCGTCATGCCGACGACGATGGCGAGCGTCAGCGCACTGTTGACCAGCGGCTTGCCGAATTCCGACCCGGCCGCGAAGGCATGGTCGCAATGCATCGGGTGCTGGTTCATGGTCAGCAGGCTGAACTGAATGTTATCAGCTTCGGTGATGGTGCGGCCGGGCCAGTGCTCGAACACCTGGCCGGGGCGAAAATCCTCGAGGAAGTTCCCGCGCTCGCGCCCCAGTACGACGGTCGCCCCCTGCACGCCGATCTCCTGCTTTGCCATGCTACGTCCCGTTGCCGTCACTGCGCCGCTGCGGCGGCGTCTTGCGGCGCCGACATGCGGAATCCCGGATAGCCTTGTGCCGCGATCGCGGCGCACTCCTCGCGGTAGGTGCCGACGCCACCGACATAAGGCATGAACACCCGTGGCTTGCCGGGGATGTTCGCACCCATGTACCAGGAATTCGCCTTCGGATAGAGCGTGCGGTTGCCCACCTCCGCGACATGCGCGACCCAGGCGTCCTCCGCCTCCTGCGTCGGCTCGATGCAGGTCGCGCCGCGCGCACGCATGTGGACGAGGCAGTCGGAGAGCCAGTCCACATGCTGCTCGATCGAGACCATCATGTTGCTCAGCACCGAGGGGCTGCCCGGTCCGGTGATCAGGAACAGGTTGGGGAAGCCTGCCACCATCAGGCCGAGATGGGCGCGCGGCCCCGCCGCCCACTTCTCCCGCAGAGACGCCCCCGACCGCCCACGGATATCCACCGCCAGCACGGCACCGGTCATCGCGTCGAACCCGGTCGCGAAGACGATGCTGTCCACCGCGTATTCGGCACCGTTGCGCAAGCGCAGCCCGGTCCGCGTGATGGCCTCGATCGGCGCGGAGCGGACGTCCACCAGCCGAACGTTCTCGCGGTTGAAGGTCTCGTAGTAGTGCGTGTCCACGCAGATGCGCTTGGTGCCGATCGGGTGGTCGCGCGGCTGGAGCAGCGCGGCCGTGGTAGGGTCCTTCACGATCTCCGCGATCTTGCCGCGTACGAACTCAGCCGCCGTGTCGTTGGCCGCCTGGTTGCGCAGCAGGTCCACGAAAGCGCCCATGAAGGCGGTGCCGCCGGCTGCCCAACGCTCCTCGTACACGCGCCGCCGCTCCTCCGGCGAGACGTCGAGGGCCGAGCGCTCGTCGATGTGGTAGAGAATTCCGGTGCGCATCATGCGCGCCTTGCGCCGGTGCGCGGCGTAGTCGGACTTCCACCAGCGCTCGTACTCCTCGTCCATCGGCTTGTTGCGCGAGGGGATGCTGAAGTTTGGCGTGCGCTGGAAGACGAAAAGCTGCGCCGCTTGCTCCGCGATCACCGGCACCGCCTGGATCGCGGAGGACCCGGTGCCGATCACGGCAACGCGCTGGCCGGTGAAGTCCACCTCCTCATGTGGCCAGCGGCCGGTGTGGTAGGTGCGGCCGCGGAAGCTCTCGATCCCGGGGATGTCGGGCACGCGCGCGGAGGAGAGGCAACCCGTCGCCATGATGCAGTAGCGCGCGGAGACGCGGTCGCCACGGTCGGTCAGGATCGTCCAGCGCCCGACCGCCTCGTCGAAATGCGCGGCGGTGACGCGGGTGTTGAAGCGGATGTCGCGGCGCAGGCCGAAGCGGTCGGCGACGTGCTCTGCGTAGCGCAGGATCTCGGGCTGCGCGGCGAAGCGCTCGGACCAGCGCCATTCCTGTTGCAGCTTCTCGTCGAAGGAGAAGGAGTACTGCATGCTCTCGACGTCGCAGCGCGCGCCGGGGTAGCGGTTCCACCACCAGGTGCCGCCGACGCCGGCTGCCGCTTCGAAGATCCTGGCCGTCATCCCAAGGCCGCGCAGCCGGTGCAGCATGTAGAGGCCGGCGAATCCGGCGCCGACGATGGCTGCGTCGAGCGCCTCGATGGGCTTGCCGGCGGCTTGGCCGGGCGGAGGCGACGTCAGGTTCTGCATGCCGTTCCTCTCCTACTCTCTTTGCTTGTTGCGCCGCCGCGGCGTTGGTCCGTCAGTCGGCGAGGTGGAAGACCGGCAGGGTCAGGCCCTGGCTGTTGTCCTCGAAGCCTATGCGCAGCGGGAGACCGAGGCGCAGCGCCTCCGGCCCGGCGCCGCGCAGTTGCGCGACCATGCGCACGCCCTCCGGCAGGTCGGCAGTGACCAGCGTGTAGGGCAGCTCCGCCTTGAACGCGGGATGGAACGGATGGTGGGCGACGGTCCAGCTATGCACGCTCGCCCTGCCCGAAGCCTCGATCCATTCCACGGCGAAGGAATGGCAGGCGTCGCAAAGCGGGCGCGGATAGTGCCGCACGCGGCCACAATCGGCGCAGCGCTGGAGCATCAGCCGGTGCGCGGCGAGGCCCTCCCAGTAGGGGCGGCTGTCGTCGGTGGGCTCGGGCCGAGGCTTCGGCGGGATCGTCTCGTTCATCATCGGCCTCACCCCCTCGCCATGATCGCGACGGTCCCGTCGCCAAGGTCGCCGTAGCCGGTGACCAGCCCAAGCTCGGCTCCCGGCACCTGCGCCGCACCGGCCGTACCGCGCAACTGCCGCACCAGTTCGATGATGTGGTTCATCCCGGCGATGTGCGCCTGGGAGAGCAGGCCCCCATGCGTGTTCACCGGCAGGCGCCCGTTGATGCCGAGCGCGCCGTTCTCGACGAAGGCGCCGCCCTCGCCCTTGGCGCAGAAGCCGAGATCTTCGAGCTGGCAGAGGACGATGTAGGTGAAGCAGTCGTAGATCTCAGCGACTTGGATGTCAGCCGGCGTCACGCCCGCCATGGCGAAGGCGCGCGGCGCCGCCTTGGCGATGCCGAGACGCGTCATGTCCGGGCGCTGAGTGATGGCGCTCGGGCTGTCGGGATGGCCCTCGGCGATTCCGAGGATGAGGACCGGCGGCGCGCGCATGTCGCGCGCGCGCTCGGCGCTGCTGATCACAACCGCGGCGCCGCCGTCGCTCTCCAGGCTGCAATCGAGCAGGCGCAGCGGATCGGCGATCATGCGCGAGGCCTGGTGGTCCTCGATCGTGATCGGCTTCGTCATGCTCGCATTGCCGTTCAGGATCGCGTGCGCGCGGGTGGTGACGGCGATCTCCGCGAGTTGCCGGCTCGTGGTGCCGTAGAGCTCCATGTGCCGGCGCGCCATCGGCGCATAGTACTGCGCCGGGGCGTTGGCCCCGTGCGGCGCCTCGAACTCGCCGACGAGGCGGAACTGCGGCATCTGCGCGAGCCGCGCGCCGATCCGCGCCCCCGAGCGCCCGGTGCGGCCGAGCGGCATCAGGACATGGTTGCACACCCCCAAGGCGATTGCCGCCGCGGCGCATTGCAGCCCGGCCACCGCCGCGGCGCCGCCGAGCGGCGTCACGGTGGAGAAGCGCAGGTCCGTGAGGCCGAGATTGGTGGCGATGTCCTCCGCCACCACCGGCCCGGTGCCCCCTGGAATCACGATCCCGTCGATCTCGCGCGGCGAGAGCCCGGCATCCGCGATCGCCTTGAGCGAGGCCTCGACCTGCAGGCTGAGCGCGCTCCGGCCCGGATGGGCCCGGGTGTAGTCGGTTTCGCCGATGCCGGTGACGGCGCCGATGCTGCGACGGGCCATGGACGCTCCTCTCCTTGTCGTGCCGGCAGCCTCCGCCCTTACGGCGGCGGCATCAAGCC
>JADGHI010000743.1 GCA_019689515.1 Acetobacteraceae bacterium
CAGGCCGGTGAGAGGCAACAGCAGCATCAGGGCATACAGCGCGAGATGCACGGCTTGCGCCAGGCGTTCCTCCCAATGCGGCCCGGCCGGGCCCGGCGCCGCCCCGGCCGCGTCGCCCGGCGGCGGCATCAGGCGCGCCAGCACGCGCGGCGGCAGCAGCGCCAGGACCGCGAGGCCGATGAGCGCATGGGTGCCGGTCAGCGTCGTCCGCATTGGTCCGCGGGCCACGCCATCCATGACCTGGCTGAGGACCCAGGCGGTGGCGATCGCGACGGCCATGGTCCAGTGCAGAGCGATGCTCAGGCGCGAATAGCGAGGGGTCGTCATGGGTGTCTCCTGCGCGCCGGGCGCAGCGCATGCCCGGCGCGCAGAATCGAGACCCGATGTCGCAGGCGTGCGTCCTTGATGTGACGCAAGCCCGTGTGACGCAGTGTTACGGCGGGGCCGCGCCCTGGCGGCTCCTCGCTACTCCGCTGGTGGCGGCGGGGGGCTCGCCGGCCGGCCGCGCTCGCTGCTCGCCCAGGCGTGACCATGGACGAGGCCGTCGTCGTAGGCCTCCTCGACCGCAGGTGCGAGCACGACCGCAGGCCCACGGCCGATGCCCGGTGTCACCTTCTCCCGGGCCCAGCCATGGTCGTGCACCAGGCCCTCGTCGTAACGGTCCTCCGACATGGCTCGCGCTCCTTTGCTGCCGGTGGGAAGTGGCGCCGCGCTACTTCGCCGGCGCCGGCTGGCGGCACGCCTCGGGCGTCGTCGGCACCGCGGTGTCGTGGAACTGCGCTGCCTCGGTCGAGTGGGCGAGCGCCGTCGTGCTCGAATGCCCGCCGCCCGCTGCGGTGGCGACCGCGTCGAAGTAGCCGACGCCGACCTCGCGCTGGTGGCGGACGGCGGTGAAGCCCTCGGCCTCGGCCGCGAATTCGGCCTGCTGCAGCTCGCTGTAGGCGCCCATGCCGCGGTCGCGGTAGGCGCGGGCCAGCTTGAACATGGAGAGGTTCAGGCTGTGGAAGCCGGCGAGGGTGACGAACTGGAACTTGTACCCCATCGCGGCCAGCTCGCGCTGGAACCGCGTCGCGGCCTCCACGCCCATCTTGCGCTGCCAATTGAAGCTCGGCGAGCAGTTGTAGGCGAGCATCTTGCCGGGGAACTCGCGGTGGATCGCCTCGGCGAAGTCGCGCGCGTCATCCAGGTCGGGCTCCGAGGTCTCCCACCACAGGAGGTCGGCATAGGGCGCGTAGGCGAGGCTGCGCGCGATGGCGTACTGCTTGCCGACACCGGGCTTGATGCGGAAGAAGCCCTCCGGCGTGCGCTCGCCGGTGATGAAGGGCCGGTCGCGCTCGTCCACGTCGGAGGTGAGGAGCTGCGCGCTCTCCGCGTCGGTGCGGCAGAGCAGCACCGTCGGCACGCCCTCGACATCGGCGGCGAGGCGGGCGGCGTTGAGGGTGCGGATGTGCTGGCTGATCGGCACCAGCACCTTGCCGCCGAGATGGCCGCACTTCTTCTCGCTTGCGAGCTGGTCCTCGAAGTGCACGCCGGCGGCGCCGGCCTCGATCATCGCGCGCATCAGCTCATAGGCGTTGAGCGCGCCGCCGAAGCCAGCCTCGGCGTCGGCGACGATCGGGGCCATCCAGTAGGTGTCGTCGCCCTTGGCCTCCAGTGTCGCGATCTGGTCGGCGCGGCGCAGCGCGTTGTTGATCCGCCGCACCACCGCCGGCACGGAGTCCATGGGATAGAGCGACTGGTCCGGGTACGTTGTGCAGGCGGTATTGGCGTCCGCCGCGACCTGCCAGCCGGAGAGGTAGATCGCCTTCAGCCCGGCCTTCACCTGCTGCACGGCCTGCATTCCGGTCAGCGCGCCGAGCGTCGCCACGAAGGGCTCGGTCCTGAGCAGGTGCCACAGGCGCCGCGCGCCCATCTCGGCCAGGGTGTGCCTGATGCGGAACGAGCCGGCGAGGCGCTCGACATCCGCCGGCGTGTAGTCGCGGCGGATGCCGTCGAAGCGGCCGGGCTCGGCACTCGGGAAGGCGCCGGCATGGCCGTCCGGGGCGTGGGTCGGGGT
>JADGHI010000044.1 GCA_019689515.1 Acetobacteraceae bacterium
CCGTTACGCTCCGTACCGAAATTTTCTTCCGCGGGCTGTTGCACGAACTCCGCGCCTGCCCCACCCCGGCGCCCTGCGCAGACGTTGACGCAGCGCGAAGGCGGGGCGAGGCTCGGCGGCGGAGCCCGCCGGCAGGAGATTTGCCGCCATGAGTCCGCTCGACGTCCCGACGACGCCCTCCCCCGCGCGCAACAGCGACCTTGACGCCGCCCTGGCGGAAGCCCGCGAGCGCTACACGGCGAAGCGGCCGAGGAGCGCGGCGATCCATGCCCGGGCCCGGGAGGTGATGCCGGGCGGCAACACGCGCACGGTGCTGTTCTACACCCCCTTCCCCACCGCCATGGCGCGCGGCGAGGACTGCCGGCTGTGGGACGTGGACGGCCACGAGTATCTCGACCTCTGCGGCGAGTACACGGCCGGGCTGTTCGGGCATTCCGAGCCGCGGATCCTCGCGGCCGTGAAGGAGGCGCTTGACCGCGGCATCAACCTGGCCGCGGTGGGGGAGAACGAGGGACGGCTCGCCGGGCTGATCGTCGGGCGCTTCCCCTCGATCGAGCTGGTGCGCTTCACCAACTCGGGGACCGAGGCGAACATCATGGCGCTCGCCGCGGCGCGGGCCTTCACTGGGCGGCAAACGGTGATGGTGATGCGCGGCGGCTACCACGGCGGGGTGCTGACCTTCCCGATCGGCGGGTCGAGCGCCGTGTCGCTCCCCGTGCCGCTGGTCTTCGCCGACTACAACGACGCGGAGGGCGCGGCGCGGGCGATCTGCGAGGCGGGAGAGAGCCTGGCGGCGGTGCTGGTGGAGCCGATGCTGGGCTCCGGCGGCTGCATCCCGGCGCGGCCGGACTTCCTCCAGGCGCTGCGCGAGGCGACGCGGCAGACCGGCGCGCTGCTGATCTTCGACGAGGTGATGACCAGCCGCCACGGGCCGGGGGGCCTGCAGCAGCGCACCGGCGTGATCCCGGACATGACGACGCTCGGGAAGTACATCGCCGGGGGGATGAGCTTCGGGGCCTTCGGCGGGCGGGCGGACATCATGTCGGTCTTCGACGGGCACCGGCCCGGCTCGCTGCCGCATGCGGGGACCTTCAACAACAACGTCCTCTCCATGGCGGCGGGCTGCGTCGCGATGGGCGAGATCTTCCGGGCGGAGGCCGCGGAGGCGCTGTTCGCGCGCGGCGAGGCGCTGCGCGAGCGCCTGAACGCCGCCTGCGCGCGCGCCGGCACGGCGATGCACTTCACCGGCGTCGGCTCGATGACCCAGCCGCATTTCCGCCGCGGGCCGGTGACACAGCCCTATGCGGAGACGGCAGCGGAGGCCGGGCTGCGCGAACTGTTCTTCCTCGACATGCTGGAGGCAGGGATCTACATCGCGCGGCGCGGCATGACGGCGCTGAGCCTCCCGGTGACGGAGGCCGATTGCGACCGCTACGCGGCGGCGGTGGAGGAATTCGTCACCGCGCGGCGGCCGCTTCTGCCGGACGCATGAAACCCTGCGTTGGGGCCCAGGCATCCTTGGCGGGCCCCAGGCTAGCCCACCCGCTCAGCCCGGCACGGCCTTCCGCAGGGCGGAGAGGCCAAGCGGGCGCAGAGCGGCCCCACGCGCAGCGGAATAGGCAGCAGCCCGCTATGCGGGCCGGGAGGAGGGCGCCCGATGGCTGCACGCAAGGGTAGCCGGTGCGCGGCCCAGTTCAGGGCCGAGCCGCGCACCGACCGACACCCTTAGCCTATCCAGCCGTCGCCTTCCCCCCGCGTCTGGGCCAGCACCTCGTCGAGGACGGGCCACTGGCCGGTCTGTTCATAGACGGCCTCGGCACGCGCACCGATGGCGGCCCAGTCCAGGGCGCCCTCTACCGAGGCGGTGTCCTCTACCGAGGCCGTCCCGCCCGCGCCGGCCTCATCCTGAACCTGTGCCGCCGCCATGCCGGTACCGTCATCGTCCGTCATGCGGTTACCGTCACTGTCCGACGTGCCGGTACCGTCACCGTCGCTGCTCAGCACTGGTGTACCGGCTCCGAGCGGCACGTAATCCACCTCCCTCACGGTGATGGAGGTGTCGGGACCGATGTTCAGGAAGCCGATCGTGTTGTTTGTGCCGCCGGCGTCGAAGTCTTCCGGCACGTTCCTGGTGATGGTGCCCTGCTCTACGCCGTCCACCAGGAAGGTGATCCGGCCAGGCTCCCAGACCATCTGATACTCGTGGAAGACGCCGCCCTCGACTCCATCGTAGATCAGGTATTCGAAGCCGTCGGATCCGCCCTCGTCCCAGTGGAGGGTGCCATACTGCCTGCCGGATCCGTCCTGGGCGATCTCGGCCATGTCGATCTCCTGCCCGGGCCACACATTGTCCCCGGGCCAAAGGATGATTCCGGGTCCCGGTACGCTGCCCTCGAGCTTCGCCACGACGGTGTAGGTGCCGTAGCCATGGCCGGCATCCCTGCCGACGGCGGGCTCCATCAGGGCGGAGGAGCCGGAGAGCGTGGCTTCACCGGGCACTGACAGATCGACGTTCCAGGCGTGGGAAAGCGCGCCGACGCCATTATCGAAGCTCTCGTGCATCGGGGTATCGGTCTCGGCCATAATGCTATCCCTTTGTTGCGGTTGTCCGGCCGCGGCACGAGGCGTCCGTCCACGCCGCGACGGGCATGGTGGTCGGACGGAACGCGGCTCGTTCGGCGACGCGGGGCCTGGATCCTCGGCCCCAGGCAGGGGCGCGGCGCGCGGCGGCGCAGCGCCCCCTTCGTCGCGCAGCACCGTTGCGGCGCGTGCGCGACGTTCACTCAGCCAGCGGTCAGGTGCGCTTGTGCCGCTGCGCTGTTCGTTGCGGTGGACGCGACCCGCGTGTCTGCAGGCCGTGCGTCAGACGTCGAAATGGGTGTCCTTCAGGTCCGCGCAGCCTGGCACCGGCCGGCGCGGGTCATGCGCTGACCGCCGCAGGGCAGCCCCTACGGGCAGAGCGGCACGCGGTATTGGCGATGGCGTTGTGGTTCAGCGGGATGTCTGAGGAAAAGCCTTGGATGAGGGCGGCTGCAAGACGAGTTCCGTTCGTCTGCACAGAGCGTCGCCGCCGGTGACGGCACCCGACGCGCTGGTGGCAAAGCGGTTATCATGAGCAAACTCTTCCAACCGTCTGCTCCATCGTGGTGAACGCGCTTAAATTCGCCGGAGATTCCATCGCATCACGCGGCGTTCGGCCATTATTATGAACGGAGGGCGCAGCGCAAGCGCTTATGTGTTCCATTTTCCATCAAGTATTTTTGACGGACTCAAATGCAACTTATACTTTCCCATGACTTATGCTTTCCTCGGAATGAGTCGTGACTCAGGGCAGAACGGGGTGACTGGCAGCCCGTCGAGTTGGTGTGCCGCAGTGTCCGTTGCTCGGCGCGAAATCCGGTGAGGGCGGCCGGCCGGAAAGGATCTTTGGCCAGGTTGCGCACGCAAGCATTTGTCCACCGATCGCCAGCCCTGTCCGGTGGTCGGTCGGCGAGGCTATCCAGCCTTGCGCGCACCGCCGCCCGGATCGGCAGCCGCGAACGACGGCGCTGCGCGTGGGCCGCCGGCGGCGTCGGCACCGTGCCTGTACCGGCATCATCCTCTTGGCACGATGGCGAGGATCACCGCAGGAGCAGTGCAGCCCGGCCGCAGCGCAAGGCTGTGCCGTGCCCGGCCGCGAACGGAGACGATGCGGAACCAGGCCTTGACGCCTGTTGACGCGGGGAAGCCGCAATCGGCGAGCACAGATGTGCCGCCCTGCGCGTGCGTCGGCTTCGCCCGCCCTGCGCGTCCCTCGCCGCCTTCAACCGGACCGGCGTGCGCCCGCGGGCGCCGCATCGGCCAGCACAGCCAGGGCCGCGTCCGGTGGCGGCTACCGCCTACCGCCCGCCGCTGACCGGCAGGATCGCGCCGGTGATGTAGCTCGCCGCGTCGGAGAGCAGCCAGAGGACGGCCTCCGCCACCTCCTCCGCCGTGCCGGGACGGCCGAGCGGCACGCCGGGGCTGAGGCGCGCCAGGCGGTCGGGCAGGCCGGCGCGGGCGTGCAGCTCGGTCTCGATCAGGCCGGGGCTGACGGCGTTGACGCGGATGCCCTCGGCGGCGACCTCGCGCGAAAGGCCGATGGTGATGGTGTCGGTGGCGCCCTTGCTCGCCGCGTAGTGGATCCACTCGCCGGCGCCGCCGAGGGTGGAGGCGCGGGACGAGACGTTCACGATCGCGCCGCCGCGCCCGCCGCGTTTCGTGGACATCCGCCGCACCGCCTCGCGCGTGCAGGCGACGAGGCCGAGAACGTTGAGGCGCAACACCGCCTCCCAGGTCGAGAGCGGCGTGTCGAGCAGCGTGCCGACCGTGCCCGGAGTGGCAGCGTTGTTCACCAGCGCATCGAGCCGGCCAAAGCGGCGGTCGAGCGCGGCGAAGACGCGGGCGATCTCCGCCTCCTCCGCCATGTCGGCACGTTCGAGCAGCACGGCGGCGCCGGCGGCGCGGCAGGCCTCGGCCGTCGCCTCGGCAGGGGCCGTCTCGCTGCGGTAAGTCAGGCAGAGGTCGTAGCCGCGCGCGGCCGCGAGCCGCGCGACGGCAGCGCCTATGCCACGGCCCGCGCCGGTGACGAGCAGCACTTGCCTCTCCGTCATCGTCCCTCCCCGCCTTCATTGCCGATGAAGGGAGCAGCCTAGCATGGGCGACGGCGCACGGAACCCGGCGGATTGGGGGTGGGCGGCGACGGCGCACCGTTCCCAGGCGTGGCTCATGGCGGTTGCGCCGCGCCTTGCGCGGGCGCGAGAATGCCGCCGCAGGGGACAAGGCGTATGGGAGGAAGCGAACATGCTGCAGCTTGGCTATTTCGCGATGCCGTCGCACCCGCCGGAGCGCGGCCTGAAGGCGGGGCATGACTGGGATCTCCAGGTGCTGCGCTGGCTTGACGGCATGGGCTATGCGGAGGCCTGGATCGGCGAGCACCACACCGCGCCCTGGGAGCCGCATCCGGCGCCCGACCTGCTGGTCGCACAGGCGCTGAAGGAGACGCAGCGCATCCGCCTCGGCCCCGGCGGCTTCCTCCTGCCCTACCACCACCCGGCGGAGCTGGCGAACCGGGTGGCGATGCTCGACCACCTGTCGGAGGGGCGGCTGAATTTCGGCGTGGCGGCGAGCGGGCTGCCGAGCGACTGGGCGATGTTCCATGTGGACGGCATGTCCGGCGTCAACCGCGAGATGACGCGCGAGGCGCTCGACATCATCCTCCGGCTGTGGACGGAGGAGGCGCCCTTCACGCATGAGGGGAAGTTCTGGAAGGTCAGCGCGCCGGAGACGATGTTCGGCTTCCTCAAGCCGCACATCCGGCCGCTGCAGAAGCCGCATCCGCCGATCGGGGTGGCGGGCCTCTCGAAGAACTCGGACACGCTGAAGCTGGCGGGAGAGCGCGGCTTCCTGCCGATGAGCCTCAACCTCAACCCGGCCTATGTCGGCAGCCACTGGGACTCGGTCGAAGCAGGGGCGCGGCGGGCGGGGCGGACGCCCGACCGGCGCGACTGGCGCCTGGTGCGCGAGGTGTTCGTGGCCGAGACCGATGCCGAGGCCTGGCGGCTCTCGGTCGGCTCGATGATGGGGCGGATGATGCGGGAGTACTTCCTGCCGCTGCTGTCGAATTTCGGCTTCCTCGAATACCTCAAGCACAGCCCCGAGGTGCCGGACTCCGACGTCACGGTCGAGTACTGCGCGCGTCACAATTGGCTGGTGGGCTCGCCGGCGACGGTGGCGGAGAAGATCGCGCAGATCCACGAGGAGGTCGGCGGCTTCGGCACTCTGCTGGTGTTCGGCTTCGACTACTCCGAGCAGCCCGAGGCCTGGCGGAACTCGCTCGGCCTGCTGGCCGAGGAGGTGTTGCCAAAGCTTGCGCACCTCCGCACGCCGGCGCCGGTCAGCTGAAGGGGCGGGCCGGCCTGCCTTGATGGCGCCGCAGCGCGCAGGCCGGCGTGGCCTCATCGGCGTCCGAATGCGTGGGGATGCGAGGGGCGCGCCCCTGCGAACGCGACGCCACGGGGGCGTGGACCGGAAGCGTGCTCGGATGCCGCGGCGGCGCGAACAAGATCGGGCGGTGGGGACGTGCCCTCAGCCGAACCGCTCTACGGCGAAGGGCGCGAGGTCCAGGTTCGGCCGCTCGCCCATGATCGCTGCGGCAAGCACGGCGCCGGTGGGCGCCGAGCCGGTGAGGCCGAGATGGCCATGGCCGAAGGCGCACCAGAGGCCGGGCCAGCGCCGCACCGGGCCGAGCACGGGCAGGCTGTCCGGCAGGCAGGGGCGATGGCCCATCCAGAAGCCCCGCGCACCGTGCGTGTTGGCCTGGGGGAAGACCTTCTTGAGATCGTCGATCAGGAGTTCGGCGCGCCGTGCCGTCGGCGGGCGGTCGAGGCCGCCGAATTCGACCGTCCCGGCAACGCGCAGGCCGCCCTCCATCGGCGTCAGGAAGACCTTGCGGTCGGCCGGGACGATGGGGCGGGAGAGGCGCACCCCCGCGTCCGGGACCATCACGTGATAGCCGCGCTGCGTCTCCAGCGGCACCCTCAGGCCGAGCGGGCGCAGAAGACGCGCGGACCAGGCGCCGGCGGCGAGGACCACGAGATCGGCCTCGATGCGGCCGCTGGCGGTCTCGGCGCCGATCACGCGGCCCTCGGCGGTGGCGATGGCGCGCACGGCACGCCGCAGGATCTGCCCGCCCATCCGACGGACGCCCGCGGCGACAACCTGCGCGTGGCGCAGCGGGTTCACCGAGTTGCCCTGCTCTGGAAGGAAGACACCGAGGGTGTAGACGGGCGAGACCTCCGGTTCGAGCGCGCGGATCGCGTCCGGGCCGCGCAGGAATTCGATGCGCAGGCCGTGGCGCCGGCGCAGCTCCCAGGCGGCGGCGTCCTTCGCGTAATGCGCCTCGTCGCGGTAGAGGTAGAGTTGGCCGTCGTCGCGCAGCAGGTCGAGCGCGCCCTCGGCGGCGAGGATCTCGCGGTGGCGCTCCATCGCGCCGAACAGCAGGCCGGCCAGCGCCTGAGCGATGCCCTCGACGCGCGCGGGGCGGGCGGCGGCGACGAAGCGCAGCAGCCAGGGCGTGGCGCGCGGCCAGTAGGACATCGGGACGTGGAGCGCACCGGCAGGGTCGGTGAGCATCTGCGGCACCTGCCGGAGCACGCCGGGCATGGCGAGCGGCGCGACCGAACCGCCGCTGATCGCGCCGGCATTGCCGGAGGACGCGCCGCTGCCGGGCTCCTCGCCATCCAGCACGGTCACTTCGGCGCCGCGGCGCGCAAGGTGCCAGGCGACGCAAAGGCCGACGATGCCGGCGCCGATCACCAGCACGCGCGGGCGGTCCGTGCGAGGCCGATCCTCCCGCTGCGGCGCAACCTTATCCATGGATGCGTGGTTCCCTCCTGCGTTCCGCCGTGGTGGCGCCAAGCATGGCGCGGCGGGGGCGCGAACGGAAGCCCTGCCCGGCCGTATGCCAGGCGGGGCCGGGCGTTGACGCCGCCGCCGGCCGCGCCACACTCCGGCGCACGGAGGACATGCCATGCGGATCACGCCGAACAACGCCGGTCTGGGCGCGCGCGTGGAAGGGATCGACCTCAGGCAAGCGCTGGACAACGCGACGTTCCGCACGCTGCTGCGCGCCCTCGGCGCGCATGGCGTGCTGTGCTTCCCGGGGCAGGACCTGGAGCCGGAGCATCTCGCCGCCTTCGGGCGGCGCTTCGGGGAGCTGGAGGTGAACGTCGCGGCCAGCGGCTTCCACGCGCCGGGCCATCCGGAGGTGATGATCCTCTCCAACATCCGGGACGAGAACGGGAAGCCGATCGGGCTCGGCGATGCCGGCCAGGGCTGGCACACCGACATGAGCTACTCGAAGGAGATCGCGCTCGCGAACGTGCTGCACGCGAAGCGCGTGCCGGTGCGCGACGGCCGCCCGCTCGGCGACACGCAGTTCCGCAACATGCATGCGGCGTACGAGGACCTGCCGGCGGAGGTGAAGGAACGGCTGGAGGGCAAGGTCGCGATCCACGACTTCGCCAAGTTCTGGGACATGGCGCGGCAGCGCCCGGGCTCGATCCGCGGGCCGCTGACGCCGGAGCAGCGGGCGAAGAAGCCTCCCGTGCCGCAGCCGATCTTCCGCGTGCACCCGATCACCGGGCGCCGGGTGCTGTACTGCAACGTGGGCTATGCGGTGCGGATCGAGGGGCTCGATCCGGTGGAGAGCGCAGCGATGCTGGAATACCTGTTCCGCCACCAGGCGCAGGAGAAGTACCTCTACTCCCATCACTGGACGCCGGGGGACGTGCTGATGTGGGACAACATCGGCACGATCCACAACGCTGTGGCGGATTACGGGCCGGACGAGCCGCGGTTGATCCACCGCGTGCAGGTGATGGCGAGCCTCGACTACGGGGCGCTCGCGGCATGAGGCTGGTGAGCTTCCGCCGCCCGGGGAGCGGCGACGCGCCGGTGCTGGGCGGCATGGTCGGCGAGGATGCGGTGGTGGAGCTGCGCCCGGCGCTCGCCGCGGCGATGCGGGCGGCTGGGGAGCCGGACCGCGCGGCGGCCGTGATCCCGGACGACATGGTGGCGCTGATCGCCGACGAGGCGGCGATGGTCGCGGCGGGGCGGGCGCTCGCCTTCGCGGCGCGGCCGGAGAGCGCGGGGCTGCGCGTGCCGCTGGCAACCGTGGAGCTGCTGGCGCCGCTGCGGCCCGGGAAGATCCTCGGCGTCGGGCGGAACTACGCGGAGCACGCGAAGGAGGTCGGCGGTCCGGCGCAGGCGGCGCCGCGCATCTTCCTCAAGCCGACCTCGGCGATCGCCGGGCCCGGATGCACGGTGCGCATCCCGAAGTCAGTGACCAAGCCGGACTATGAGGCGGAGCTCGGCGTGGTCATCGGCCGCTCGGCGCGCGACGTGCCGGAGGGCACGGCGCTTGAGTACGTCGCCGGATACGTCGTGCTCAACGACGTGAGCGCGCGGGAATTCCAGTTCGACGTGAGCCCGCCGCAGACCTCCTTCGCCAAGGGGATGGATGGGTTCTGCCCGATCGGGCCGTGGCTCGCGACGGCGGATGAGGTGGGCGAGCCCTGGCGGCTCGGAGTGCGCTGCTGGCTGAACGGCGAGCTGGTGCAGGACGGGAACACGGCGGATATGATCTTCCCCGTATCCCGGCTCATCGCCTATCTCAGCCGCTACGTGACGCTCGAACCGGGCGACCTGATCGCCACCGGCACGCCGGCCGGCTCCGGCGCGTTCCGCACGCCGCCGCGCTGGCTGAAGCCGGGCGACAGGCTGCGCATCGAGGTGGAACGGGTCGGCGTACTTGAGCATGCGATCGGGTGAGGACCAGACGGGGCGAGGTGAGCAGCCCTGTGCGATCGGGAGGGGACGGATGAAGGGGTGGATCGCAGCGGCATTCGGCGCGCTGCTGCTCTCGGCTGGGGTGGCGACAGCACAGCCCGCGACGCAGCCTCGGGCGCCAGGGACCGACTATCCGAACCGGCCAGTGCGCATCGTCGTGGCCTTTGCCGCGGGCGGCAATGCGGACATCAATGCACGGCTGGTCGGCCAGGCGCTGTCGGCGCAGATCGGGCAGCAATTCGTGGTGGAGAACCGGCCCTCCGGCGGCGGCGTGGTGGCGCTCGACACCGTGGCGAAGGCGGCGCCGGACGGCTACACGCTGCTGGTCGGGGCGCTCGGGACGCACGGGCTGAGCCCGGGGCTCTACCGCAACCTTCCGGTGCACCCGCTGACGGGCCTCGACCACATCACCATCAACAGCCTCTCGCCGCTGGTGCTGGCGGTCCATCCGAGCGTGCCGGCGCGAAACCTGGCGGAGTTCCGCGCGCTGCTCGCGGCCAATCCGGGGCGGTACGACTTCGGCTCCTCGGGCAACGGCTCGACCGGTCACATCGCGGCGGTGATGCTGGTTCACATGCTCGGGGTGCAGGCGAACCACATCCCCTACCGCGGCTCCGCTGCCGCCTTCTCCGACCTGGCGGCGGGACGGACGGCCTTCCAGGTGGACACGATCTCCTTCCTCGAGAGCCACGTCCGCGCCGGGACGGTGCGCGGGATCCTCGTCTCCTCGGCCGAGCGCTCGCCCATGCTGCCCGACCTGCCGACCTCCGCGGAGGCAGGGCTGCCGGAGTACATCGCGAGCACCTGGACGCCCTGGTCGGCGCCGCTCGGGACGCCGATGCCGATCCGGCAGTTCCTCTATGAGCAGATCCAGGTGGCGCTGCAGACGCCGGCGGTGCGCGACCGGCTGCTGCAACTCGGCAACGTGATCACCCTTGGCTACACGCCAGAGCGGACGCGGGAGTTCATCGCCTCCGAGATCGAGCGCTGGACGCCGATCATCCGCATCTCGGGCGCGACCATCGACTGATCCGAGGCGCCGCGCCGGCCGCCGATGACGCCCGGCGCGGTGCCCTGCAGCTTGGAGAGACCGCCATGGCCGACCCCGCCCTCCGCCGCGCCTTCGCCGAGCGGCGCTTCATCGTGGCGCCTGGCGTGTTCGACATGATCTCCGCCAAAGTGGCGGACGGCATGGGGTTCGATTGCCTCTACGGCACCGGCTTCGGCGTCGTCGCCTCGCATCTCGGCGTGGCGGATGCAGGGATCGCAACCTACACCGACATGGTCGGGCGCATGGGCCGCATCGCACAGGGCTGCCGCACGCCGCTGATCGCCGATGCGGACACGGGCTACGGCGGGCTGCTCAACGTCCGCGAGACGGTGCGCGGCTACGAGGCAGCGGGCATCTCCGGCATCCAGATCGAGGACCAGGAAGTGCCGAAGAAGTGCGGCCACACGCCGGGACGGCGCGTGATCCCGGCGGAGGAAATGGTCCTGAAGATCCGGGTCGCGGTCGAGGCCCGGCGCAGCCCCGATTTCCTGATCGTGGCGCGCACCGATGCGCGCACCTCGCTCGGGCTCGAGGAGGCGATCCGCCGCGGGCGGATGTACGGCGAGGCCGGTGCCGACATCATCTTCGTCGAGAGCCCGGAGAGCGAGGCGGAGATGGTGGAGATCGGGCGGCAGCTGGGCCCGCGCTGGCCGCTGCTCGCCAACTGCGTCGAGGGCGGGCGGACGCCGATCCTGCCGGCGAAGCGGCTGCAGGAGATCGGCTACGCGATGGCGATCTATCCCGCGCTCGGCTTCCTCGCGGCGGCGGCGGCGCTGGAGCGGGCCTATGCGCATCTCAAGGCACGGGGCGATTCCAACGGGCTGCCGGCGGAAGCCTCTTACGGATTCGGGCGGATCTGCGAACTGATGGGCTTCCCGGAGGTATGGGAGTTCGAGCGGCGCTGGGCGCAGCCCGGACAGGCGGGGGAGTGACGGCGATGGACGAGGTGCGCGCGCTGGTGTTCGATGTGTTCGGCACCGTGGTGGACTGGCGCGAGGGAGTCGCGCGGGACGCCGCGCCCTTCCTGAAGCGGCACGGGCGGGAGGACATTGACCCGCGCGCCTTCGCCGACGCTTGGCGCCGGCGCTACCAGCCGGCGATGGAGGAATGCCGCAGCGGGCGGCGGCCCTTCACGCGCCTCGACATCCTCCACCGCGAGAACCTGGAGGCGGTGCTGCGCGACCACGGGCTGGACCCCGCGGGCATCCCCGAGGCGGAGCTCGACGAGCTGAACCGCGCCTGGCATCGGCTCGACCCCTGGCCGGACACCGTCGCGGGGCTGACCCGGCTGAAGACGCGCTACATCATCGCGCCGCTCTCCAACGGCAATGTCGCGCTGCTGCTGAACATGGCCAAGCGCGCGGGCATCCCGTGGGATGCGATCCTCGGCGCGGAGGTGGCGCAGGCCTACAAGCCGCAGCCGGAGGCCTATCTGCGCACCGCGGACATCCTCGGGCTGAGGCCGGAGCAGGTGGCGCTGGTCGCGGCGCACAACGGCGACCTCAAGGCAGCGCGCGGCTGCGGGCTGCGAACCTGCTTCGTCACGCGGCCGCGGGAGCATGGGCCGGGGCAGACGAGCGACCTCGCACCGTCCGAGGCGTGGGACGTGGTGGCGAGCGACTTCGTGGATCTCGCGGCGAAGCTGCGCTGCTGAGCGGCCGGGAGGAGCCCGGCCCCCCTCCTCTGCCCTCCGCGCGCCGAGGAAGGGGCGCGTCACCCATGCTGCGGTGGCGCGACCCGGCTTTCAGTCCGCGCGGATGCCGCCGGCGCGGATCACCGGCGTCCACTTCTCGACCTCGCGGCGGATGAAGGCAGCGAAGGCCTCCGGCGTTCCGCCGACCACCTCCGCGGCCTGAACGCGCTGCACCGTCTCGCGCACCTCGGGCGAGGTGATGATGGCGTTGAAGATGCGATTGGCCGCGGCGACGATCTCCGCCGGGAGGCCGGCGGGACCGACCACGCCGTGCCAGGTCGTCGCCTCGAAACCGGACAGGGTGGCGGCGACCGGCGGCGTGTCCGGCAGCGCGGGGACAGGACGCGGCGCGCCGACCGCGATCGGGCGCACCTTGCCCTCGCGGATGAAAGGCATGGCAGTCGAGACGCTTGGCATGGAGAACTCGGTCTCGCCCTGGATCAGGGAGCGCATCACGTCGGCGCCGCTGCGGTAGTGCACGGCGGTGAAGCGCACGCCGGCCATGCGCGCGAGCATCTCTACGCCGAGATGGCTCGGGTGCCCCACGCCCGGCGAAGCGTAGGGGACGCCGTCGCCGCTGCGCCTGGCGCGATCGAGCAAGCCCGCCAGGTCGCGCACCGGGACGCCCTCCCGCACGATGAGCACGATCGGCAGGTTGACCAGGTGCACGATCGGGGTGAAGGCGCGCACCGGGTCGTAGGTAAGGCCGGGCTGCAGCTCCTTGCCGATGGCGTTGGCGCCGAGGTCGGCCATCATCAGCGTGGCACCGTCCGGCCGCGCCTGGGCGACGAAGGCGCCGGCGATGGTGCCGCCCGCGCCACCGCGGTTCTCGACCACCAGGGTTTGGCCGTTAGCGTGCGCCGGGAAGGCGTTGGCGACGGTACGAGAGAGGGTGTCCACCGCGCCGCCGGGGCCGAATGGGACGATCAGCCGCACGGAGCGGTCGGGCCAGGCGGCCTGGGCGCCCGCGTCCCCGGGAAGGGCCAGGCCAGCGCCCAGGGTGCCGGCCGTGCCGGCGAGCAAGCGGCGGCGCGTCGGGGGCTGCGACATGACGTTCGTCTCCCTGAGTTATCGTTATTCCGATCCGGTCATCGCATCGGCCGGCCGGATGCGCAACGCTCCGGAACATGCGAGGCTACTCCCCAGAAAGCGGTCTGAGGGGAGCATCCATGACCTGGTCCATCGTCGCGCATGATCCGGCGACGGGCGCCTTCGCCGTCGCGGTCACCACCTGCAACCTCGCGGTCGGAGCGAGCTGTCCCTTCGTGCGTGCCGGGGTGGGCGCGGTCTCCACCCAGTCCTTCACCAACCGCTATCTCGGGCCGGCAATCCTCGACGGGCTGGCGCGCGGCCTGCCGCCGGAAGCGGCGATCGAGGGCGCGCTCGCGGGCGATGCGGGGCGCGGCATCCGGCAGGTCCACTGCGTGGACCGCCATGGCCGCAGCGCGGCCTTCACGGGGGAGAACTGCGTCGCGTGGTGCGGCGAGCGTACCGGGGAGGGCTTCAGCGTCGCAGGCAACATGCTGGCCGGCCCGGCGGTGGTGGAGGAAACCTTCGCCACCTTCGCGGCACGGACCGACCTGCCGCTGCAGGAGCGGCTGTTGACAGCGCTCGACGCGGGCCAGGCCGCGGGCGGCGACCGGCGCGGGAAGCAGTCGGCAGCAATGGTGCTGACGACGACGGA
Organism: Acetobacteraceae bacterium; assembly: GCA_019689515.1. GTDB lineage: Bacteria > Pseudomonadota > Alphaproteobacteria > Acetobacterales > Acetobacteraceae > Caldovatus. The sequence continues at coordinate 13,798 of JADGHI010000044.1, forward strand.
GGACTTCCCCGACCTCGACCTGCGGGTGGACGATCATCCGGAGCCGTTGGTGGAACTGCGCCGGCTGCTGGGGCTGTGGCGGCAGATACGGGAGCCGGGTCTGCTGAACGCGCCGCGCAAGGCGAACCCGTCGGGCATGACGGACCTCGACAAGATCGAGGCGGATTGGATCGCCCGTGGGCTCGATCTGCGGTTTCGGCGATGAGCAGGGACGTACGGACGGCCTAGGTAGGGGACTCATTTGGCCCACTCTGCGACGGTGGCGACGAGGGCGAGTGCGCCGAGGTAGTTGCGGGCGAGGCGGTCGTAGCGTGTGGCGA
>JADGHI010000744.1 GCA_019689515.1 Acetobacteraceae bacterium
GCTTGAGGTCGAGGCCGCCGCTGTCGAAGCACACGCCCTTGCCGCAGAGCGCGATCAGCGGCCCGTCCGCGCTGCCCTGCCATTCGAGGATCGCCACGCACGGCGGTCGCGCGCTGCCGGCGCCGACCGTGGCGATCAGCGGAAAGCCCTCGGCCAGCTCCGCGCCCTCGACGATGCGGCAGGTGGCGCCGGGATGCTCGGCCGCCAGCGCCCGCACCGCCTCGGCCAGCTCAGCGGGACCGAGATGGTTGGGCGGGGTGTTGATCAGGTCGCGCACCCGCCAAGCGGCGGCCGCGGCCGCAACGGCCGATTCGGTGCCGGCGGGCGCGAGCAGCCGGGCCGGGGCGCGGTCGGATGACGGCGGCGCCTGATCCGCCGCGCTCTCCGCCCCGCCGCCGCCCGTCCCCTTGAAGCGACGGTACCGGTAGGCGCCGAGGCCCCAGCCGAGCACCGCCGCAGCGGCGTCGTGGTCACCGGTGCCGAGTCGCCAGAGGCTGCGCTCCGGCAGCGCGAAGGGCAGCGCGCCGAAGGGCCAGGGCGAGGTCGGCTCACCGTCGCCGCCCAGGCCAAGCACCGCGCCCGCCAGCCCTCCCGCCTCGCCGGGCAGCAGGGCGAGCTGGCCGAGCCGCGCCGTGAAGCCGGTCGCCTCGAGCCACGCCGCCTGCGCGGCGCCGAGCGTCGCACGCAGCGCCGCCAGCGTCTCCGGACGCGCGGTGTGCAGGGTCAGAGCGGCTGTGTCCGTCCCGGCTTCCGATTCCGCCGGGAGGCAGTCGAGCATCGCGGTGTTCTCCTCAGTCGCCGGGCCGCGGCGGTGCCCCGCGAGCGACCAACGGACGGGTGCGGCCGGTGCGCCGCCCGTCCGCCCCCCGGCTGGACCGCACGCGCCTCGCCCCGATTCGCGGCGCCACTATAGCGACGGCCTGCGCAAACACCAAGGGCACCACAACCATTGCGCGAATCACGCGGCGGCGCCGGCAGGATGGTGCCCCGAGGCGCTGGGTTCAGCGCGATGCGGCAGCGGCGGACCTTGCGGCCACCGGCGCCGGCGCCGCGGCGATCGAAGGTGGCGCCGGCGCTGTACCGAAACCGCCGCCGCCGAGCAACGCCTCGGCCAGCGCCGCGGCGAGACAGGCATAGCCCCGGTCGTTGTGGTGCAGCCCGTCCTCGTCCAGCATGGCGCCGGGCGGCGTACCGGCCGCCGCCCAGGCATCCATCAGCCGCCGGCGCGAGAACAGCGCGACGCCCGGTGTCCCCGAAGCCAGGTCGGCAACCAGGGCGTCGAATCGGGCATGGCCGGGCGCGGCCTCGATACGCGGGGCGCGCTGGTTGTCCATCAGCACCACCTCGGCGCCGGCCGCGCGCAGGCGGGCGATGCCGGTGGCGACGAGCGCCTGGAAGCGCGCCGGATCGGCGTGGCGCAGCGCGCTGTTCGCGCCGACCTGCCAGATCACCAGGGCCGGACGCTCGGGCAGCACCTCGGTGTCGAGCCGGGCGAGCATCTGGTCGGCCTGCTCGCCCCCGCGGCCGCGATTGACGACGCGGATGGAGAGGTCGGGCCGCGCGGCGCGCAGGATCGCCTCCAGCCGCGCCGGATAGGTGGCCTCCGGCGTGCTCGCGCCCGCGCCCGCGGTGGAGGAGGACCCGAGCGCGACGATGGTGAGCGGCGGCGGCGGCGTAGCGGCAACGGCTCGCCGGGGGAAGCCGCCCCCGCCGCCGCGGGGCGCGAGCTGCGCGCGCAGTCCGGGCAGCGCGAGCGGCGGCACCTGCACGCCCGGGCAGGCGGCGGGCTCGGCCAGGACGCGTGAGGGCGACAGGCCCGGCGACCACAGCGCCAGCCCGGCGCCGAGCGCCGCCACGGCCGCGGCGACAGGGCGGGCGGCTGAGGTGAGGCGTCGGCGGCGGGCGGCCTCGCGTGGCACTCCCCGCCTATGCAACAGACGGGGTGCGGCGCCAATCCCTTTCGAGCGCCATCACGCCACCGCGATGAGGGCCGGCCGTGGCGGGCACGGCGGGCGGCAGCCGGGGCGTGGCGATTCGGAGGGGTGGGCCGGAG
>JADGHI010000745.1 GCA_019689515.1 Acetobacteraceae bacterium
TTTGCCGCAGGCGGGGTGGTGGGGCCGCTGGTGGCGGCCTGGGCGCAGGAAAGCGGGGGGCGGGCGGAGACCTACCGCCTGCTCAATCTCTTCGGCGACGTCTTCGAGCGCGTGCGCGCCGAATATGTCGAGCCGGTCAACGACCGCGAGGTGATCGAGAACGCGATCAACGGGATGCTGACCGGGCTCGACCCGCATTCGAGCTACCTGAACGCGCGCACCTATCGCGACATGCAGGTGCAGACGCGCGGCGAGTTCGGCGGCCTCGGCATCGAGGTGACGCAGGAGAACGGCTACATCAAGGTCATCTCGCCGATCGACGACACGCCGGCGGCCCGCGCCGGCATCCGGGCCGGCGACCTCATCACCCACCTCAACGGCAGCACCGTGCAGGGCCTGACCCTGCAAGAGGCGGTCGAGCAGATGCGCGGCGAGCGCGGCACCTCGATCCGCCTGACCATTCGCCGCGAGGGCGCCGAACGGCCGATCGAGCTGACCATCACCCGCGACGTGATCCGCCCGCAGGTGGTGAAGTACCGCCTTGAGGGCAACGACATCGCCTACATCCGCCTGACCAGCTTCAACGAGCAGACCGGCCCGCGCCTCCTTGAGGCGATGACGCGGCTGCGCCAGCAGGCCGGCAACAACCTGCGCGGCGTCGTGCTCGACCTGCGCAACAACCCGGGCGGGCTGCTGGACCAGGCGGTGCAGGTGGCCGACGACTTCCTCGACCGGGGCGAGATCGTCTCGACCCGCGCCCGCCGGCCGGAAGAGGCGCAGCGCTGGAACGCCAAGCCCGGCGACATCGCGCAGGGGCTGCCGATGGTGGTGCTGATCAACGCCGGCAGCGCCAGCGCCTCCGAGATCGTCGCCGGGGCGCTGCAGGACCACCGCCGGGCGATCATTCTCGGCGTGAAGTCCTTCGGCAAGGGCAGCGTGCAGACGGTGATGCCGATCCCGGGCAACGGGGCGATCCGGCTGACCACGGCGCGCTACTACACGCCCTCCGGCCGCTCCATCCAGGCCACCGGCATCGAGCCCGACATCGAGGTGCAGGCGAGCCGCGAGCAGGCCACCGCCGGCATCCCGCGCGAGCGCGAGGCCGATCTGCGCCGCGCGCTGCGCAACGAGAGCCGGGTGCAGCAGCCGCAGGCCGCACCGGCGCTGCCGCCGCTGAACCTCCCGGCCGGCCTCATCGAGCAGATTGAGCGCGTGCCCCCCGAGGGCGCGCCGCCCTTCGACGTGACCAAGCCGGAGACGGACCACCAGCTGCAGCAGGCGCTGCGGCTGCTCCGTGGCGTCGCCGCCGCGCAGTCCACGCCGGGCCAGCCGGTGCAGCGCCGCGCCGGGCGCTGACGCGGCTGCTGCGCGCCGCCGGCTGGGGCGGCCGGTCGCCGTGGCGCGGATGCCCCAGCAAGGGGGTCCGCGCCCTGGCCCGGCGGTGATGTGAGACAGGGCGGAGTGGACGTGGATCACTTGCCCCCCTTGGCTTTGCGCACCCGCGGCGGCGGGCGGCGGCAGCAGCGCCGGGATCTGCCGCCGTCGCCGCATGCGCTTCCGGCGGTGGATGACGCGGCCGGGGAGGGCCTGTGGTGAGGCACGCCGCCGGGCCGCGCCGAGGCGTGGGCGGAGGATGGCGCGCCCTCGGATGGTTCTGGGGCCTGACGGCGCTCCTCGCGCTCGGAGTCGGCGGGAGCCTGGCTTGGCTGGGACCGCCGCCGCTGCCGTCGCATCCGTCGGGGCCGACCATGGAAGGCGCCCCCGCCGCCGCATCGCAGTGGCAGTCCGCTGCCGCCGAGGCGCAGACCGGCGAGCCTGTCGCTCGGGCAGGGGTCGACGCCTTTGCGCCGGTCGCCTCGGATGGCGCCACCGCCGCAACCGGGTCCGCGATCGTTCGGGGATCGGGCGCATCTGCCCTGGCGGGCGACGCGGCGGCGGCGCGGATGGAGGGCGGCGCCACGGACGGCCAGGGCGTCGTCACGACGGCCACCAGCCTGGCCGGCACCGGCGGCATCGTGGCCGCGGCTGGCCTGGCCTTGCCCCCGC
>JADGHI010000746.1 GCA_019689515.1 Acetobacteraceae bacterium
CGCCCGCCCTGCGGCGCCGTCGCCGCGCTCAGGCGGCCGCCGCGATGGAGGCGGCCGCAGCGCCGTGCTCGCCCGCGGCGGCGAGTTCGCCGGGGCGCGCCTCGAGCCGCTGCACCGCGCTCTCGACGCCGATGCGGATTCCGGCCTCGCTGAAGAAGCCGCCGCGGATCAGGCAGCGGGCGATCAGCACCCGGCGGAACGCATCCACCAGCGCCGCGTCGGGCGGGCCGGCATCGGTCCAGAAGGCGTCGAGGCGGCCCTGCCAGGTCAGCCCCGGCATGTCGTAGAGCGCGCGGCCCAGCGTCGCGACCGGCTTGCCGGCCGTCAGCGCCTGCACGCCGGCGGTGCTGTTGACGGTGACGACGCCGCGCGCCTGGCCGAGCAGCGGGCCGAACGGCGCCTCGCCCAGATAGCGGACGCGCTCCGCGGACAGCCCGGCGGCGCGCGCCGCCTGCCGCACCACGGCCCCCCAGGCGACCAGGCCGTTGTCGAGCGGATGGCCCTTCACCACCAGCCGCGTCCCCGCCGGAGCGGCGCGGGCGAAGGAGCCAAGCACTTCGGCGACCGCCTGCCGCACCGAGTCGTAGGGCGAGTGGCGGCGGATCTGGTAGTCGCCGTCGAGCTGGAGCGGCATCAGCCAGTAGGGCACGCCCTCGCCGAGCAGCCCACGCATGCGCCAGGCGGAGGCGGCGCGCACCAGAGGGCGGCGCGCGCCGCGGCGCAGCCAGCCGAGATACTCATGCAGCGGATGCCAGGGCCGGTGGGTCCGCCAATGCGGGAAGTCGCGCCGGCCGAGCAGCGCGGCGAAATTGTACACGACGTCCTCGGCCGCGCGGCGCAGGAAGCGGCCTGAGAGGTCCATCTCCGGCGGCTCGGGCGGCAGAAGGGACGCCTGGGCGCGGAACCAGGCCGGGTCTCGCGGCAGCCGGGAGTGGCCGTTCACCCCGTCACGCTCAAGGGTGATCCAGCCGGGACGGAGATAGCCCTCCTCGAAGACATGCACCGCGCAGCCGAAGGCGCGGGCGATCGGGATGGCGGCCTCGTGCAGCGGGCGACAGTCGCTGAACATCACGAGGTCGGTCACCGCGTGCTGGCGCATGATGCGATCGAGCGCAGCAGGCCAGTCCTGCGGCCGGCCGGTGAAGTCGAGCGCGCCTGGGCGCGGCCAGAACAGCCGGTCGCCGGCGTTGAAGTTGACGCGCAGCACGGCGTGGCCGCGCGCGGCCAGCGCATCGCCGAGTCGCGCGAAGAACGCAGTGGCGAGTCCCTGGAGGAACAGGAAGCAGCGCCTCGGGCGCTTCGGCGGAGTCCTGCTCATGCGCCCTGCATCCAGCGATGAAGCGCCGCCTGCGCACGGCCCTGCCAGCGCCGCAGTCGCGCGATCGGACCCGGCCGCCACAGCTCCGGATCAGCCAGGCGGTCGAGCACCACTTCCACCGGACAGGGCAATTCTGTCACCGGATCCACGTAGCGTGGATACAAGATCAAGCAGGCGGCGACTAGTTCATCAATCGTTAAGACACGACGACGCCGACGGCATGCCGGCACGGATGCGCGGTCGTCAGTGAGACCCCAGCCGGCGTAGAACGGCACGCCCCAGCAGACGACTCGCAGGCCACGCAACAGTGCCTCGAAGCCGGTGAGCGAGGTCAGGGTGTGCACCTCGTCCACCGCGGCGAGCAGCGCGGGCATGGGCGCGTCGGGCAGCACGCGGTCTGCGAAGCGGAGGGCGTCGCGCATCGGCACGCGGCCGCGGCGATAGCCGGCCTCGACGTCCGGATGCGGCTTGAACACCAGGAAGGCGTCCGGCCCGGCGGCCTCGCGCGCGGCGCGCAGCAGGTCGAGGTTGCTGCGCACGCCGCCGGGCGCCGCGCCGAGTCGCACGGAAAGATCGTCCTCGACCTGGCCCGCCACCAGCACGCGCCGCGCGCCGGGCGGAGCGCAAAGCTCAAGCGGCGCCGCCGCGGTGCCGGGGGTGGTGCCGAGGTTGTATTTGGGCACGCCGCGCGCGAGCAGCGCAGCGCGCAGGGCCGCGGCACGGGCG
>JADGHI010000747.1 GCA_019689515.1 Acetobacteraceae bacterium
GCCTGGAACAGGGCGAGCACGACAAGCGCGTTCTTGAACAGGTTGTCGTTTAGTGCGCCGAGGGTCTGCGTGACGAGGAGCGGCAGGAAGCGCCGCGTGCGCAGGAGGCGGGCCGGGCCGGAGGTGGCCGGAGCGGGTGCTGGCGTGGCGATGCTCATCGGCGGGCACCCTCCGGTTCGGCGGCGATCAGGCGCAGGCACAGGGCGACGATCTCATCCGCCATCGCGTCGAGGCCGCGGGCGATGCGCCCGTAATGGGCGAAGGTCGCGGCCTGCACGACCACGCCGACGAGGGCGGCGGTGAGCAGGGCCGGGTCGCCCTGCGGCAACTCGCCCTCCGCCATGGCCGTGGCGACGACGCGGTGCAGCACCTCGATCGGGTTGGCGTCCGGTTCAACGGGGGTCGAGGCGGCGGCGTGGAGGCCGCGGTGCTGGGTCAGCAGGAGGAACTCGAACAGGACGCGGTCCTCCGCATGCAGGGCGCAGATGCGGCGGATCATCGCCTCGAGCCGCGCCGGGAAGGGGAGCGGCCGGGCGGCGATCTCGGCAAGGGCGCGGCCGTAGGCGGCGTAGCCCTCGGCGAACAGCTCCTCGATCAGCGCGCCGAGGGAGGGCCAGTGCGTGTAGAGGCTGGAGGGCGTACATCCGGCCGCCGTGGCGATGTCGCGGACCGAGACGGCGTCCACGCCGTGTGCGACGAAGAGGGCCAGGGCCTCGCGGCGGATGCGGTTGCGCGTTGCGGTGCCGGGTCGCATGGCGGGACGGAAATGAACGAACGTTCGTTTATCATGGGATGCCGCAACGGGACAGGGCAGCCGCAGCACCCGGCCTTTCGCTCGCGGAATCGTGACAAAGGGACGCGAGTATTATCCGTGAAATTCGCGATAAGGTTGCAAACCGGAAGGTTGACGAAGAGAGGGGAGGCCAGCATGCAATCCGGCATCGTCGCTGCGTTGCAGGCCGAGGAGCGCCAACTTGTGGCCGAGCTGCGCGCCACCTTGACGTTCCGGAAGCTTGATGCGATCCGCCGCCTCATCGCGCTCTACGGCGGCGCGGACGGCGCGACCACGGAGCCGCCGCTGCCCAACGGAACGACCCATCTGCCGATCACCACGAACGGCGCCGCCGTCGCTGCCGACGGCGACCCGGCGGTTCTCGCCGGCGAGAGCGACGATCCTGGCCCGCGTGCGGTGCGGGAGGGCAACAAGGCGGTCTCGGTCGTGCGGGCTGCGCTGGCCGCGGTGACGAGCTGATCAGGGCGGCATCGGGGACCGCCGCTTGGGGGGCGCGGACCCGGGCCTTCGTTGGATCGCCCGCGCATGGAAGGCGCGGAGCGGCCGGGAATTCGGCAGGGGACACGTGACCGGGCTGCTCAGGACCGCGTTCGTGTGCCGCATTTCATCGAAAAGTTCGATCAGCCCGTTCGACACAATCCATTAGCCGCGAGACAGGGCATGGCATAGGCTCGCGATGCGACAGGGACCGGGCAGGGGGGTTGCCCGGTTCCACTTTTCCGTCGCGCGAACGAATTGCATGGAGAGGGAACGATGCCGGCGCTCAAGGGCAGCAAGACGGAAGAGAACCTGAAATACGCCTTCGCGGGCGAGTCTCAGGCCAACCGCCGCTACCTCTACTTCGCGCAGAAGGCCGACGTGGAGGGCTACAACGACGTGGCCGCGGTGTTCCGCTCCACTGCCGAGGGCGAGACGGGCCACGCCCATGGCCACCTGGAGTTCCTGGAGTCCGTCGGCGACCCGGCGACCGGCCTGCCGATCGGCTCGACGGAAAAGAACCTCGCCGCGGCGGTCGCGGGCGAGACGCACGAATATACTGACATGTATCCGGGCATGGCGCGCACCGCGCGCGAGGAAGGCTTTGACGAGATCGCCGACTGGTTCGAGACGCTCGCGAAGGCGGAGCGCTCGCATGCCGGCCGCTTCCAGCGCGCGCTCGACGAACTGAAGAAGGCCTGAGCGCCGGCCGCGCCACTGTGGCGCGGCTGAGGCGGGCGGGGAGCGGACGGGCGGGGCGAGGCTGCACCC
>JADGHI010000748.1 GCA_019689515.1 Acetobacteraceae bacterium
GGCCCGGTGGACTCGGCGGCACGCCTGATCGCCGCCGCGCTCCCGGAGCACCTGCGCGGGCAGCCGGCCATCGTCGAGAACCGCTCCGGTGCCGGCGGCGTGGTCGGCGTGGACGCGGTGGCGAAGGCGGCGCCGGATGGCTACACCCTCAGCTTCAGCAGCGTCGGTGCCGTCGCGGTCGGCGTCAGCCTGCTGCCGCACCTGCCCTACGACCCGCGGCGCGACCTGGCGCCGATCACGATCGCCGCGCTCGTCCCGTCCCTGCTCGTCGTGCGCCCGGGCCTGCCGGTACGCACGGTTGCGGAGCTATTGGCGCTGGTGCGGCAGCGGCCCGGGGCGCTCAGCTTCGGTTCGACCGGCCCAGGCGGCACGCCGCACCTCGCGATGGAGCTCCTCCGGCTACGCGCCGGCGGCCGCCTGGACATCACCCACGTCGCCTATCGCGGCGCCGCGCCGGCGATCACGGCGCTGCTGGCCGGGGAGGTGGACTGCGCCTTTCTCGACCTCTCGGTGCTGCTCCCGCATGTGCGCGAGGGGAAGCTGCGCGCGCTCGCCCTCGCCGCCCGTGCGCGCAGCCCGGTCGCGCCGGAGATCCCGACCGTGGCGGAGGCCGGCGTGCCGGGGGTGGAGGTGGCGAGCTGGTACTCCGTGCTCGCCCCGGCCGGGACGTCGCAGGACCGGATCGAGGTGCTCCACGCCGCCTTCGCCGCGGTCCTCGCGCGCCCGGACATCGTGCGGCGCTTCGCCGAGCAGGGCACCGAGGTTGTGGCCAGCCGGCCCGAGGCCACCGCCGAGTTCATCCGGAGCGAGATCGCCAAGTGGGGCGAGGTCGTGCGCGCCGCGAACATCCGCGCCGACTGAGGGGAGGAACCGATCCGCATGCCAAAGCGCCGCCTGCCGATGCCGGTCGCGGAGCCGCGCCGTCCAGCACCCACCCGCGCGCCCCGCGCTCCCCTCTCCGCTCCGCGACTCCGGCAGGACGCCGGCCGGCCGATCCCTGTCCGGCGGCTGGGCGCGATCCTGCTCGCCGCCGCGCTGCTGTGCCTCGGCCGTGTGCCGGAAGCGGCGGCGCAGGAGTTCCCGACGCGGCCGATCCGGCTGATCGTGCCCTACGTTCCGGGCGGCTCGACGGACGTGCTCGCGCGGCTCTACGCGCCGCAGCTCGGCGAACGGCTGGGGCAGACGGTGGTGGTGGAGAACCGCGGCGGCGGCGGCACGCTGATCGGCATCCGCGCCGCCGCGCAGGCAGCGCCGGACGGTCACACCCTCCTCTTCACCACCTCGGTCGTCGCGCTCAACCCGCTGATCGACCCCGAAGGCGCCGGCTACAGGCTGGAGGACTTCACCCCGGTCGCGCCGGTCGGCGACTTCCCCTACGTCCTCCTGGTCCCGGCGAAGCTGCCCGTCGCGAACCTCGCCGAGCTGGTGGCGCGCGCCAAGGCGGATCCGCGATGGCTGAACTACAGCTCGCTCGGCCGCGGCTCGCCGTCGCAGCTGCTGCCGCGCCGCTTCCTCGCCGCCGCCGGCATCCAGGCGGAGGAGGTCAGCTACTCCGGCTCGGCGGCCGGCATGAACGACGTCGTCGCCGGCAACGTGCAGATGATCTTCGTCGGCGCCACCGCGGCCAACCTCACCCCCGGTGTGACGCGGCCACTCGCCGTGGCGGCGCCGCGGCGCCTCGCCGCGGCACCGGACGTCCCGACCTTCGCCGAACTCGGCTACCCGACGATGATCGGCGGCACCTGGTTCGGCGTCTTCGCCCCGGCCGGCACGCCGGAGACGGCCGTTCGGCGCCTCGCCGCCGCGGTCGAGGCGGCGACGGAAGCGCTGCGCCCACGGCTCGCCGATATGAGCCTCGATCCCGTGCCGGGCGGGGCGGCGGGCTTCGCCGCCTTCATCCGCGAGGACCAGGCTCGCTGGGCCGAGGACATCCGGCGCCTCGACCCGCCCGCGCGCTGACCCGTCCCGACGCGGCGCGGATCGCGCCGCGCCTCACCGCGCCGCCGCCCGGCGCCGGCGCGCCTGGTGGTCGGTGTCGCCG
>JADGHI010000749.1 GCA_019689515.1 Acetobacteraceae bacterium
GCCGTAGGCGGCGAGCCGCCTCGGGTCCGCCTGCAGCCGCACCGCCGGGCGCATGCTGCCCTGCACCAGCACGCGCCCCACGCCGCCCACCTGCGCCAGGCGCTGCGCGAGCAGCGTGTCCGCCGCATCGCTGAGGCGGTAGATCGGAAGCGTCTCCGAGGTGAGCGCCAGGGTGATGATCGGTGGATCGGCCGGGTTCACCTTGGAGTATGTCGGCGGATAGGGCAGGTTGGCCGGCAGCGTGCCGCGCGCGGCGTTGATCGCCGCCTGCACGTCCTGCGCCGCGTCGTCGATGTTCCGATCCAGCGCGAATTGCAGCGTGATCCGGCTGACCCCAGGCCCGCTGACCGAGATCATGTCGTTCAGCCCGGCGATCTGCGCGAGCTGGCGCTCGAGCGAGGCGGTGACCAGCACCGCGACCGTCTCCGGCGAGGCGCCGGGGAGCTGCGTCGTCACCTCGATCGTCGGGAAGTCCACCTCCGGCAGGGACGAGACCGGCAGGCGCAGATAGCCGAGCAGCCCCGCGAGCAGCACCGCGACCGCGAGCAGACTCGTCGCGATCGGCCGGCGGATGAAGGGCGCGGAGACGTTCACGGAGAGGGTGCGGCCGGCTGCCGCGCGGCGTCGGCCTCCTGGCGTGGGCGGCCGCGTCGCGGCGGCGCGGCGGGAGGCTCACCGCCCGGGCCGGCCGGGGTTTCCTCGGCGGCGACGGTGACGCGCGCGCCCTCGCTCAGGCGCAGCGCGCCGGAGGTCACGACGCGCTCCCCGGGCCGCAGGCCGCTCCGCACCACCGCGATCGTCTCGGTCTGCACGCCGAGATCCAGCGGGCGCTGCTCCACCGTCCCGTCGGACCGCAGCACGAAGGCATAGGCGCCGTCCGGCCCACGCTGCACCGCCACCAGCGGCACGGTCGTGACGTCGTCGAGGGTGTCGATCCGCACGCGCACCGAGACGAAGGCGCCGGGCCAGAGCCGCCTGTCCTCGTTGGCGAATTCCGCCTTCAGCCGGATCGTTCCGGTCGTCGGGTCCACCTGGTTGTCGAGCGTCAGCAGCGTGCCCTCCGCGATCGGGCCCTCGCCGGTCCGCATCCGCGCCTCGACCCGGACCGGGCCGCGCTCCATCGCCTCCAGCACCCGCCCGATCTCCTGCTGCGGCAGGGTGAAGACGACGTTCACCGGGCGGAGCCGCGCGACGTTGACGATGCCGGTGGCATCGCCCGCCCGCACCAGGTTGCCCGGGTCCACCAGACGGATGCCCACGCGGCCCTCGATCGGCGAACGGATCTCGGTGAAGGAGAGCCGCGTCCGCGCGTTGTCGATCGCCGCCTGGTCGGCCGCGACCTGAGCTTCCAACTGCGCGACCAGCGCGCGCTGCGTGTCCTGCTGCTGACGCGAGACGCCGTTGTTGCTCGCGAGCCGCGTGTAGCGCTCCAGGTCAAGCCGCGCATTGGCGAGCTGCGCCTCGTCCTGCGCCTTCTTTGCCAGCGCCTGGTCGAGCTCGGCCTGGTAGAGCCGCGGGTCGATCCGCGCCAGCACGTCGCCCTCGCGCACCTCCTGCCCCTCACGGAACAGGATCTCGAGGAGCTGGCCATCCACCTGCGCCCGGACGGTGACGCTGGCCGAGGCCTGCACCGTGCCCAGCGCGTCGAGCAGGATCGGCACGTCCTGGCGCGTCGCCGCCGCGACCGTCACCGGCACGGCAGGCCCGCCGACCCCTGGCCCGCCACGGCGGGCGCCGCCGCCGCCGGGCCGGGAGGTGGCCCCGGCGATGCCGCTGCCGCGCCCGGCCGCCTGGGGAGCGCCGGGAACGACGGCTGCCTCCGCCTCGCCACCGCCGGCGTTCCGCTGCTGAAACAGCCACCAGCCGGCGTAGCTGGCGCCGGACAGCCCAAGCAGGGCAAGCGTGATCAGGACGAACCGTCGCAGCATGGAAGGCTTCGGCAACTCCACATCGTGACGACGCGGCGCAAAGGGATCCCTCCGCGTCGGGGTGGCAGCGCGTGACGCGGCCACAACGTCTATCTGGGGATTCCCCCCACCG
>JADGHI010000045.1 GCA_019689515.1 Acetobacteraceae bacterium
CCCGGCGCCGGTGCGCCCGGACCCGGCCCGGGATTTGGCGGGCCAATGGGCGGCCGGGGCATGATGATGGGGCCCGGCGGCATGATGGGCGGCGGCCCCCCAGGCGGGATGCCAGGCGTCGGGACGATGGCCGGCGAGGGCCGCCCGATGCCGGAAATGATGCCCGGCATGAGGGCGATGCGGCGTCGCTCGTTCGCTGCCGGCACCCCGATGAACGTCATCATCAATGTCGGCCCCGGCATCCGCGTGGATGTCGAGGACGAGGACGACCACGACGGTCGGCCAGGCCGGATGATGGGGCCCCGCGGCGCCGGCATGATGGGCGGTCACGCGATGGGGCCCGGCATGGCCATGCGCGGATTCGGTCCGGGAGCGCGCCTCCATGACATGCTAGCCGAGCGCGTCGAGGGTGGCCTCGCCTTCCTGCGTACCGAACTGCGCATCCGGCCCGAGCAGAGCGGCGCCTGGGACAGCTTCGCCACGCGGATCCGCGAGGCCGCGGCGCGCTACCGCCAGGCGCGTGCGCAGGCGCCGGGCCCGGCCCCCGACGCCGGGCTGGAGCAGCGGCTGGCCGCGATCGAGGCGCGGCTCACCGCCGAGCTGGAGCGCGTGCGCGGCTGCCGCGAGGCGGCCCTGGCGCTGCTCCCGGCGCTCGACGATTCGCAGCGCCGCACGATCGAGCAGTTCGCCTGGCTCGTGATGCCGGGGCCGGTGGCGGTGGCGGTGGGGACGACCGGCGCGCGCTGAGCGCGACGTCGCCGCGGGCGCCGGGCGAGCGGCGGCGACCTCCTGGGGCGGGCGAGTTGCGCGGCTGCGGCCGCTCTGCCCCTGTCCGCAAAGCGCGCCCTGGAGCGGCGAGGGCAGCATCGACGCCGCCGCGAACCTCGCTTGGCGCCCGCCCAAGGATGATCGCGGCGAGAGCGAAGCCGGGCGCCGTGGTGGCGAGGATCACGGCCCGTCCGCTCGTCGCTTCGGCGCTGGCCGGCGTCGGGGCCGATGGTGATGCGCGCAAGAAGCGGGTCGTGCATGGCATGGCGCCCGGTGCCGCTCCGCACCGCTCCGTGGCGCGGAGAGGGGCCCGCGGGCGACTGCGATTGCGTGATTGTGGCGCGGCGCGCCCGCCTCTAGAACGGAACGGCATGCCACGTTCTCCCGACGAGGCCGGCGATGATGCGCCGTCCCGCCACGCCTGGCTGACGCTCGCCGGCGCCTTCCTGGCATTCACCGTCAGCGCGACGCTGATGCACTCCTACACGGTGTTCCTCGTCGCCTTCGTCGCGGATTTCGGCTGGACGCGCGCCGAGAGCTCGCTCGCCTACTCGGTGGGTCAGCTCGTCGGCGGGATCAGCGCGCCGCTGATCGGCGGCCTGGTGGACCGCATCGGCCCGCAGCGCATGGTGCTGCTCGGCGGCGGGCTGCTGACGGTCGGGCTGCTCGGCAGCGCCTGGGCGGATGCGCTGTGGCAGATCGTCCTGCTCTACGGCGTGGCGATGACGCTCGGCGCGGGCTGCATCGGGATGGTGGTGTTCGTGCCGTTGATCTCCCGCCTCTTCGTCCGGCGGCGCGGCATGGCGATCTCGATCCTGCAGTCGGCGAACGGCTTCGGGCGCGCGCTCTCGGCGCCGGTCGCCCAGTTGCTGGTCAGCGGCATCGGCTGGCGCATGGCCTACATGGTCGAGGGCGTGGTGATGGCGCTCCTGGTCCTGCCCTTCGCCGCGATGTTCCGTCGCTCGGGCGCGAAGGAGGACGGCGCCGCCGCCGCATCTGCCGGACCGGCGCGCGCGGGCGCTGCGCCGCCCGCGCCGCCCCGGCACTGGGGGCTGTCCGAGGCGATGCGCACCCGGGAATTCTGGCTGCTGTTCGTCGTCTACATGTGCACGAGCATCGGCAGCTTCCTCGTCGCGCTGCACCAGTTGGCCTTCGCCGTGGATGCGGGGTTCGATCCGCTCTACGCCGCGGGCGTGATCGGCACGGGCAGCTTCCTGGCGCTGCCGGGCGTGATCCTGACGGGTACCGCCTCCGATCGCATCGGGCGCGAGGCCTCCGCCATCATCGCCTACGCGATCTCGATCGCCGGCGTTGGCTGCGCCCTGTTCATCACCGGGCCCGACCAGCATCTGCTGCTGTGGCTCCACGCCTGCCTGTTCGGCGTGACCTGGGGCGCGCGCGGCCCGGCGGTCACCGCCAAGACCGCCGACCTGTTCCCCGGGCCGCGGCTCGGCACCATCGTCGGGGTGATCACCGTCGGCTCGGGCATCGGCGCGGCGCTGGGCTCCTGGGGTGCGGGCTGGATCTTCGACACCTTCGGCAGCTACCGGGTCGCCTTCTGGCTCTCGATCGTGGCGTACTTGTGCGGTTCCGTGGCTTTCTGGGCGGTGCGCCGCCCGAGGGGGCGCGGCGCCGGACCGGGCATCGCGGGCCGATGAGCCGCCGGGCGGGCGCCGCCGGTCTCCTCGAATGGCCCGGCCGGCCCCTCGCGCTGCGCACGGTGCCGATCGGCGCGACCTGATCGCGCAAGCGGATGATTAGGCTTCAGGAACGGCGGCTTCCGCCGGACGTTGTTCGGCAATGGTTGCGATCCTCTGCCGATGGTGCTCGCGGCGGTCGAGCATTCGCGCGGCGGCTGCCCGACCGGTCGCCCCCGACGAATACGCCGCGGATCGTTGGTTCCTGCGCGTCATCGGGCTCGTCCTCGTCGCTGAATCGATGCTGATCGCCTGGTTGCTGGCGGGCTGACCGGTGCCCCGACCAGGGGGCGACGGCGCACCCGGTTCGAGGAGGTCAGACCTGCACCGAAGACCGGCCGGCCCTTCATTTGATCGGCCGCCACGGCCGCTGCTGCGGTGTGGCGGTCCGATCGGCCGTGCTGCCCCAACGCCCGCGGCGCCCTGCAGCGCCCCTTGGCGTCGCGGCCGCCAGGCCGACACGCCGTTCCGGAGCAACCAGAGGCAAGCACTTGGTCGCGCTGCGGCGATCGGCCCTGGGCCGTCATGCGGCACCCCGCCCTTGGGCCTGTTCCGCCGGAACAATCGGCGGGCGGGAGCGTGACACCGGAGCCCATCGGCGCGGCTGTCCGAGGTGCTCACGAAGCCAGGATCGGCAGGAAAGTGTCCGGGCTTCGGGATGCAACTCCATCGCGCCGGCGGGCGACAGGCCAGGGCTCGAAGCCATGCACGCTTTGCGGAGGGCATGCGCCGGATCAGCGTGCGTGCCGCAACACCGGGCGCGGGCCGGCGTTCAGCCGGCTTCACGATGAGCGCCACGGTGACCGCGATGCCCGACCCCGGATCCGAGGCCGGTCTCTCCCGGACCACCGTCCCTGCGCTCAGCTTGCGTCGCCCCGTCGCGCGCGCCCTCGCCGCAGCCGGCGCGCTGGAGGAACTCCGGGCTGCCGCGCGGAGCGCGGCTGGCCGGCCATGCACGTAATCGCCGCCCTGGTCGCGCCGGGCGCAGGGGGCAGGACGTGGCGACGCCTCGCAGCGCAGCAGCCCAAGGGCATCATCGCCGAGCGCATCGTCGAGCCGCCGGTCTTCGGCCGCCTTCCCCTGCTGGTCGCGCTCGCCGTTCCGGACACGGCCGCAGCCGGAACCCTGGCCGCGGAGGAGGTGCGGGACCGCATCGCGCGCTGGGCCGCCGCCGAGGACGGCGGTGCCGCAATGGCCCTGCCCATGCGCATGCCGCTCCGGCGCGTCGCCCGGCGTGAGCGGGCGCCCGATCGGCTTCGCGCCTGGTGATGTGGGCCCGTCCGGCCGCGCAAGCGTCCCATCAGGTCCGGCGACCGCGAGGATCTGCCTGCGTCACCGGTCTGGAGCGAGGTGCCATGGTCCACCACCCCTGACGCCGCACGACGCTCCACCTCACACCCTGCACCGCGGCTCCGGCTTGTGCCGGGGTGTTTCGGCCGCCAGTGGCGCGGCGTCACGGACCAAGGGCCGCACTGGTCGCCCGTGCGCGCCACCCATCCGGCGCGCGGCAGCCGGGTCGCGACGCGGGGGGATGCCACGCATCGTCCCGGATCGTGAACCGGGCAGGTTCCTTACCTATCGGAGTTGTCGACAGTTCGCCGCACAGCCCGGATGACATCCCGTCGCGCCTGCCGCCGGCCGGCCGAGGATTGCTCGGCGGGCAGGTGGCGAAGGTCCGGGCGGACCGGCCCGCAGTCCGCTCAGGTCAGAGGACGAAGGCGAAGACGCAGAGCGCCACGGTCGCCGCGACGAGCATGGCGCCCGCAGCGATGGGAAGGATCCGCTCGGCGAGCAGCATCAAGCGCAACAGACGGTCGTTCTCCGGCAGTTCGCCCTGCCGGGGGTCGAACCAGGCTTCGATGCCCCAATCCCTGACACGCATCGGCCACCTCCACCTAGCCGAAATGAATCCCCGGAATGTTCGCAGGATGAATACACAATCCGGAGAGCGCATCCCCGTGGCGGCGATGCCCGCCCGAGCAGGGCCGGAGGAGGACCACTCCGAGGATCTCGGCGATCCCACGGGGACACGGCTCGGATACGTGCCGGCGTTCTGAAACGCGGAACGCCCTTCGGCCCGTCCTCCCGGCTGGCCCGTCGACTGTGCCGGCGGGCTGGCGGGTGGAGGGGCCGAGCGGCGCCAGGTGCGCGGGCCGGACCGTTCCTGCGTCCGTCCGACCACCCTCCACCCCGGCAGCGAAGCCGCGCCGCTACTCGACCAGCCGCACCACCTGCAGCCTGGGCACGTTGGTGCCCACCGTATCGCAGTCGTTGTGCTGGACCGAGCCCGATCCGCCGGCGACGTCGACTCCGTCGGCCACCAGGACGAAGCAGTTCCGGTTGACGCCGACCGTGTCGTTGTTCCCGGCATAGTAGATACCGCTGGTTGGCCCATAGATGCCGCCCACGAGGCTGGACGCGCCGCCTCCGGCCAGCGAGATCTGGGCGGGCGCGGGCGAACCGGCATCGTCGCGGTAGATGAGCAGGCCCGGATAGGGGTAGCCGCGGCCGGTGGGTGGCGCGTTCAGCCGGACCACCGACTGCGCCGTGAAACTCAGGACTCCCGGCGCCGCGCCGTTGGCGCCGACCATGACGATCGTGACGCCGCTCTCGCCCGGGACGCAGGTCGAGCAGGTCAGGATCGCCGTCTTCACCGAGAAATTGCCGGTAAAGTAGTAGGTGCCGGGTGCGAAATCCCAGGTCCCGACGCCGCCGCCCTGCTGCCCCTCGAGCGACTGGTCGCCGCAGAAGATCATGCGCTGCGTGCCCGCTGGCGGCCTTACCTCCCGCAGGGTCCCGTTGTTGAGGCGCGGCCAGTCCTTGAGGCTGGTCTGCGAGCAGGCGGAGCCGCTCAGGCTCGGCGGCATGGGGACGCTGTTCGCCCAGTCGAACGGGTCGGGCACCGGGGGCCTCGCGGAGCCATAGGCGCGGACCGTCGAGCCGTTGCCCGTATAGTCGCAGCTGACGCACTGCCCCGTCGCGGTAAGGCCGCCGACATCGAGGACCATGCTCTGGCCCTGGCGCCAGGTCGAGTTCGCGCCCATCCTGTTGGAGTGGAGCACGCAGGTCGGGGCGCTGATCGAGGTCGAGCCGCGCAAGGTCAGGCCGCTATGCGTCGCAAGGATGCAGGCGCGCATGTTGCCGTTGTCCACGAGCGCGACGGCACGCGTCACGACGCTCACCTCGGGCTCGCCGATCAGCAGGCCGGAGAGGAAGGTCGGGATGCGGCGCGTGATGACGACCTCGACGGATTTCTCTCCGTGCGCTGCGGGGGCGTTGACCAGGATCGAGGTCCGGGCGTCGGCGCGGAAGTCGTTGCGCGAGGCGGCGTCGGTCGCGGCGGCCCGCGCGGCCGAATGGTCGCCCGGCTTGTAGAGGTAGCTGGACGCTCCGCCCATGGCCGCCATGTCGGTGGCGCTCCGGGCGTCACGCTGGGTGTAGTACCAGAGGCCGCCTTCGGTCGCGAGCGCGGCGAAGCCGAACCGCCCGAACGCGGCGCCTGCAAAGACCAGCGCGGTCGCGCCGCGGCGGTCCGCGAGCACGGCGCGGACCGAGTTGCGGCGCGGCGGCGACCCGGCCAGGACGACCGGCCGGCGGCGGCGGCTCGCTGCGGGGGCCTGCTCGCTGCCGGCCCGCCGGGGTGCATCACCACAGGGATGTGGGAGTGAGGTCGCGGTGGCGTTCATGGGTGGCGGCTCACCTAACCGAAGTTAAGTCCGCCCCCAGAATGATACGATTCTACATTCGATGCTATCATGAGTTGTGTTACTTTGTTCACACTCGCGTGAGTTGCGTATGGCCTGCTCGACGCCAGCGAGATTGGCATGAAGCCCCGTCGGAAGGGACAGGCTGCGACCGTTTTGCCCGGATTGGTTGTGGTAACTGCATTAGTTATAAATCGTCCGTTGCCATCGCAGCCGCCCGACAATCCGCGCGTGGTGCTCTGCAAGGGCCGCCGCGGTCTCCCTCCGCGACACCACGACCGCCCGCCGCCCCTGATCGGGCGGCAGTGCGGCGGCGGGCAGGCGACCCGAGATCCAAGGCCTGCAGGGGTGCCACGGCGGTGGGCCGTGCGTGGCGCGGGTGACGGAAGTTGGCGAAGCGGTCGGCATCCGCCGGGCCATCGGCCCGGCCGAAGAATTCGTGCCGGCGGCGGCAACGGACGGGGCCGCCGCGAAGGTGAGGCAGACTTAATGCAGCGGCCAATTGTGCCCGCCGCCTGGACGGCCGAGCGTGCACCTGCCGGGGGCCATTCGAAGTGGGAGCACGCGCGTGCGCAACACCTACGGTCAGGCCTCGGCGGGCCTTTCGGCCTGGATCTGGAGCCACCTGTACCTTTGCACGGCGGTCAGCCTCGTCGTCGCCGCGATCCTGCGGCTGTTCGGCCAGTTCAATTGGGTCACGTTCTTCGTCATGGCCGCGGGGACGTTCCTGATGATGGCGGCCGAAGTCGTCCGAGAGCCTCCACCCCCGCCCCCCGACGGCGAGTAGCAGCGCCGCGCTTCCACGCTGGCGGGCACCAAGTGGAAGGACGCCAAGGACGCGCTTCCCAGGTAGCCGCGTGTGGGCCTCTCAACCGTCTTCCGGGGAAAGCGCAGCTTCGGAGTGGGGTGCCGCTCCCGCGGCATCCTGCATCCGCTCATGCCCGGGCGAGCGGCGCCGCTCCGCACGGACATCCCCGACCAAGTTGCCCCCGGCTTATGGAACGTGTGGCGCTCCATGGTGGGCCACCAAGCCGCGTGCATCGGCGGGTGGTAGGCGTTCACCGGGCGGCTGCTGCGGTCACAAGGCGCCTCCTCGTGACCCCGCGCCCGGCTGGCACCGGGGCCAGAGTTACCTCCTGAACCCGAGGTCCTTCGGTCCGACGCGGGGCAGCCGGGAGAGGCAGCCCGCGACGCGAACTGTGCTTGGCACGAAGCCTCCCTCGTTCGTTCCTGCCCGGCCTCGCTCGCGCCGCAAGCGGGCTGCGACGGAGGCCAGGCTGCGATCGCCCTGAACGGAAATGCCCAGGCCGCGGATCGCGGGCTTGGAAAAGCCTGGCCCCGTTGCCGGCCTGACCACGGCCAGGCCGACCAGGGGCTAGGCACCGCCGCCGCCGGGGCGCAAGTCGGGCTTGGCGTCGCGCGCCTCTTCCTCGTCCCGCGCTGCGAGGATCGCCTCCACCGCTGCCCGTCGCGCCGCGTCCCCGCCGATCAGCGGCGCGATCTGGTCGGTCTGGCCGGTGGCGATCATCGTCAGGATCGGCCGCGCGATCGCGCCCGTGGCGTCGCGCGGAAGGGTCGGGACGCGGCGGATGCGCTCCGGCGGCGCGACGCCGGGCGGCAGGCGCTCGCGCAGATGGGCGCGCAGCGCCGCTCCGTCGAGCGCCGCGGCGGGGTCGCAGACGACGAAGGCGTGCAGGCCGATCCCGTCGCGGCGGAAGGGGTAGGCGACCACGGCGATCTCGCGCACCGCAGGGTGGGCGCGCGCCGCCGCCTCGATGCGCGGCCCGTCGCGGAGCAGGCGCAGCCCGCCGCCCTCCCGGTCGCGCATGCCGAGCAGGCGGTGCGTGACCAGCCGGTAGAGCGGCTTGCCGGTGCGCATCCAGGCCCGCGCGAAGAGGCTCTTGCGCGCCAGCACGCGCCGCTCCGTCGGCGTCAGCCCCTCGGGGTGGAATTTGCGCTTGTGCTTGAGCAGGTGGCGCAGGTCCTCGTAGGCGAGGATGCGCAGCAGCCGGCTGCCGCGCGGCCGGTGCAGGCTGGCGAGCTGGAGGTCCACCACCGCCGCCTCGCCCTGCGGCGTGACCAGCCAGTTCGGCTCCTTCGCCAGGTCGTTGTGGGCGATTCCCGCACGACGCAGGCGCCGCAGCAGGAGGCGGGCGGAGCGGAAGAACGCGGCATTGCCATGCGGCCGCGCGACCTGCATCGGCAGCCCGTCCACGAAGCCGCGGATCACGGTGTGCCGGTCGGCGTGGATCAGCGTCGGGACGCCAGGGATGCCGGCGGCGCGGCGCAGCGCCCGCCGCTCGCGCGCGGCGAAGTGCAGGGCGAGCGGCCGCGCCCACCAGCGCGCGGTCGAGAGGTCGCGGCGGATCGCGGGCAGGCGCTCGCCGGCGGCGGTGACCACGACGCCACGCTCGATGGTGGAGAAGACGTCGGACTTGAGCACGGCCTCGCGCTCGAAGACGGGCGGCGTCGAGGCGGGAATGGTCCGATCGGAGGTCGCTCCGGGCATCGCTGGCAGCTAGCAGGAACGGGCCCCCGCGGCCAAGGGCGGGCGGCCCCGCCCCCCCGTTCAGCCCGAGGCCGGGCCGTCGCTCACCACCCGCCCGTCCACCAGGTGCACGCGCCGGGAGCAGCGCCGCGCCAGGTCGGGGTCGTGGGTGACGACGATGACGGTGCGCCCCTCCTCGCGCACGAGACGCTCGAAGATGTCGAAGACCGCGGCGGCGTTCTTCGTGTCGAGATTGCCGGTCGGCTCGTCGGCCAGGATCAGCGCCGGGTCGTTGGCGAGCGCGCGGGCGATCGCGACGCGCTGGCGCATGCCGCCGGAAAGCTGCTCCGGCAGCTTCGTCGCCGCGGCGTCGAGGCCGAGGGTGCCGAGCAGCCGCATCGCCTGCGCGCGCGCCGCGGCGGCATCGAGCCGGCCGAGCCGGCGGATCGGGATCAGCACGTTGTCGAGCGAGCTGAACTCCGGCAGCAGGAAGTGGAACTGGAAGACGAAGCCGAGCCGCGCGAGGCGGAGCGCGGCGAGCTCCTCCGCGTCCAGCTCTGCCGTGTCGCGGCCTTCGAGCAGGATCCGCCCCTCGGTCGGGCGGTCGAGCAGCCCGAGCAGGTAGAGCAGGCTCGACTTGCCCGAGCCGGAGGGGCCAGTGATCGCGACGAATTCGCCGCGCGCGAAACGGAGCGAGATGTCGGCGACCAGCGTCACGCCTTCCGGCAGGGTGCGCGTGACCCGCTCCGCGGCGAGGAGCGGCGGATCCGCCGGGCCGTCGCTCACGCCGCCCCGCGCACCACCTGGACGGGATCGAGCCGCGAGGCCCGCCGCGCCGGGATCACCGCCGCGATCCCGGCGGCCAGCACCGCGAAGCCCGAGGCCAGCAGATAGACCCGCCAGTCGCGCGCCAGGATGAAGCGATCGGAGCCGGAGGGCGCCTCCACCCCGAAGCGGACCTGCGCCAGTCCCTCGATCATCACGGCGCCGAGCACGCAGCCGAGGACGGCGCCGAGCAGGCCCGCCACGATCCCCTGCACGAGGAACAGCATCTGGATGTCGCGCTCGGTGAAGCCGAGCGACTTCAGGATCGCGATGTCGCGCGTCTTCTCGTACACCACCGTCGAGATGATGTTGTAGATGCCGAAGGCCGCGACCAGCAGGATCGCCCCGGTCACGCTGTACATCACGGCGTTCTGGATGACGAAGACGGTGAGGAAGTTCTTGTTCTGCTCCTCCCAGCTCTCGGTGCGGTCGCCGAAGCGCGCCTCGATCTCGCGCGCGAGCGGCTCGGCGCGCGTCACGTCGCGCAGGCGGAGCTGGATCTGGTTGACCACGTTGGACCGGTCCTGCAGCACCTGGTTGACCTTGAGCAGCGCATAGCCCTGCTGCTGGTCGAGCGTCTGGATGCCGGTGCGGAACAGGCCGACGACCTTCATCGAGAGCGTCACGCCGCGCGGCGAGACCGCGGCGATGGTGTCGCCCAGGCCGACGCCGAGGCGCTGCGCCAGCGCCTCCCCGATGATGAGGCCGTTGGCGGTGGCGCGCAGGTCCTCGATCCGCCCATGCGTCATGTCCTTCTGGATGTTGGACACGCGCGCGTGCCGCACGGGGTCAATCCCGACGATCGTCACCGAGACGTCGCGCGAGCCGTAGCGGAGCAGCGCCTGGCCGGTGAGGACGGGCGCCGCGGCCACGCCTTCCATCGCTTCCAGCATGGCGAGCTTGTCGCCGGCGGCGCGGATGCCGCGCACGCGGTCCTGCGGCCGCACGCCGGCGATCGCGACCGCGCCCTCCGGATGCGCGAGCGCGGCGGCCTGCGGCGGCGGGTCGCGCATCTCGTCCTTGATGGTGATGTGCGGCGCGACGTCGATGATCTGGCTGATGAAGTAGGTCTGGAAGCCCCGCATCAGCGCCGCGATGGCGATGAAGAAGGCGACGCCGAGCGCCACGCCGAACACCGAGACCAGAGTCTGGCGCCGCCGCCGCGCCAGCATGCCGCGGGCGAGGTCGAGCAGCAGCCTCACGGCGTAAGCCTGACGGGCTGGCCGTCGCGCAGGCCGGCGGGCGGGTCGAGCACCACCGCCTCGCCGGCGGCAAGGCCGCGGCGGATCTCCGTCGCGCGCGGGCCCTGCACGCCGGGCTGGACGCGGCGGAGCTGGGCGATCTCCTTCTCGACGACGAAGACCCGCCCGCCCTCGGCGAGGGCGCGCGGCGGCACGAGCACGGCCTCGGGATCCTCGCGGAGCACGATGTTGGCCTCCACGGTCATGCCGATGCGCAGCGGCGTGTCGTCGGGCAGGGCGAGGCGCACGCGGTAGGACTTGCGCGTGGTGTCGCCCATCGGCGTGATCTGCGCCACCCGCGCCTCCATCACCTGGCCGGGGAAGGCGTCGGCGCGCAGCAGAGCACGCTGGCCGACGGTCACGCGGGCGATGTCTTCCTCGTCCACCTCGGCGGTGACGCGCAGCGGGCGGGTCTCGCCGACCCAGAACAGGGCGGCGGGGGTGTCCACGATCTCGCCCACCTCGACGTCGCGGCGGAGCACGACGCCGGCGTCGGGGGCGCGCACGAGGTAATCGTCGAGCCGGCGGGCGGCGGCGTCGGCGACGGCGCGGGCGGCGCGCGCCTCGCTTTCCCGGCGGTCGGCCTCGGCGCGGGAGACGGCGCCGCTCGCGACCAGCGGGCGGACGCGGGCGAGCTCGTCGGCGGCCTGGCGGGCGCGGACCTCGGCTTCCTCGACGCGGGCGCGGGTCTCGCGGTCGTCGAGGCGGGCCATGATCTGGCCGGGTGCGACGCGCTCGCCCTCCTCGACGAGCACCGCGACGACGCGGCCGCGGGTCGCGGGGCCGACCTTGGCCCATTGCACCGGCTCGACGCTGCCGGTGGCGTACACCGCCTCGACCGCCGGGCCGGAGGTGGCGAGCGCGATGGCGACGGCGGGCGGCAGGGCACGCCACCAGACGAGACCCGTGGCAAGGAGCGCGAGAAGCGGGAGGACGAGAAGGAGACGACGCATGGGGCCGGATCGTGGTGGCGGGCGGGTGTAGCACGCGGGCCCGCCGGGTGGATGTGGATGGAGATGAGCGGAAGGGACGGGCCGGATCGGGCCCTATGGCCGGCCGGCGGGCGGGGCGTTGCCGGCGCGGCGCGGCGCGGCTATCTAGCGGGTGCGTGTGCCGACATGGCCCGGCGGCGGAACGGGTGCGTTTCTGAAACTCCGTTCCACTCATGCGAGTTCTTCGCTGCCGGGCTATTGATTTTCGGCAGGGCTTGGGCTCGAAGCTGCGTGCCAACCGCGGTGGCTCAAGGCCGGACGCCCTGGTCGGGCTGGCGTAGCTCAGTTGGTAGAGCACTCGATTCGTAATCGAGCGGTCGGGAGTTCGAGTCTCCCCGCCAGCACCATCCCGCCCGCATACCGACATCGCTGGGTCCGGGGGCGGTAGCGGCCACCGGACAGCCGCCGACCGATTGCGCGGGCTTTCCTCATCGGCGGGCAGGTTCGGCGAAGGCCGACGCGCCGTATTCGGCAACGGCATGTCGCGCGCCTCTGCCCGCGGCCGCCCCTGGGCGGCTTGCCTCCCGTCGCCTATCCGTTCCCCCCTTCAGACAAGCAGACGGGAGAGGAGACCAGCACGATGTCGCACGTAAGCGGGTTCGGGCGCCGGAGCACCATCGCCGCGGCGGCCGCCGGGCTGATCGGCATGCCGCGGATCGCGCGCGGCACGGCCTTCCCGGAACGCCCGATCCGTCTGGTCATCCCCTATGGCGGCGGCGGCCAGACCGACATCGTTTCCCGCGTCACCGCGGAGGCCCTGTCGCAGCGCCTCGGCCAGGCGGTCGTCGCGGACAACCGCCCCGGCGGCGCCGGCAACCTCGCAGCGGAAATCGTCGCCCGCGCGCCCGCCGACGGCTACACCGTGCTCGTCGCGACCGCGGGCACCTACAGCGGGCTCAACGCTCTGCTCTACCGCGCCGTCGGCTACGATTGGGCGCGCGACTTCGCCCCGGTCGGCATGTTCTGCACGACCGCCAACATGCTGATCGTCCATCGCTCGATCCCGGGCCGCAACTTCGGCGAGGTGGTCGAGTGGATCCGCCGCAACCCGGGGCGCTTCTCCTTCGCCTCGGCTGGCGTCGGCGCAACCACCCACCTCATCATGGAGGAGGTCGGCGAGCGGCTGGGGCTGGAGATGCTCCACGTGCCCTACCGGCAGACTGGCCAGGCGATGGCCGACCTGCTGGCCGGGCGCGTGCACTCGCGCTGCCTCGGCATCCCGGAGGCCGAGACGCTGCGGCAGGAGAGCAGCGTCCGGCCGGTAGCGGTGACCACGCCGGCGCGGCGGCCGGAGTGGCCCGATGTGGCAACGATGGGCGAGACGATCCCGGGCTACGAGTCCTCGAGCTATTTTGGCCTGGTCGTGCCGGTGCGCACGCCGCCAGAGGTGGTGGCGCGGCTGAACGCCGCGCTGCAGGAGGCGCTGCGGGACGACGGTGTGCGCGCCGCCTACCGGCGCGCCGGCGCCGACCCGGCCGATCCGCATCCGCCCGAGACCTTCGCCGCCCGCGCCGCCGCCGACGGGGAGCGCTGGGCGCCGCTGATCCGCCGGCTCAATCTGGTCGCCGAGTAGCATCGGGGGGGCGATACCGCCTCGGCAGACGGCCTTCGCCGCGGCCCGGCCGATGGGTGCCAGGCCGCGGCGAATCCGAATCACGGCAGAAGTGCGCCTCCCGGCGATCCTGCGCCGAAGCGCATCGGGCTTGGCTGATGCCCGCTTCGGCTGCGCCTCTGATCCCGGGACGAGAGGGCAAGGAGGTTTGATCCGGCCCGCAGGGGGAACCCGAGGCCCCGCGGCCGCGCTGCAGCTCCGACCATATCCTTGGAAGGAAGCGCGCGATGGCTGGGAAGCAGCCGCCGCAACAGCAGCAGCAACGCCAGGGCGGCGGCGAGAGCCGCAACGAGGGCGAGGGCAGCCGCAGCGCCGCGCGCGCCTACAACGAGGCGACCGAGCGCTTCGTGCGGAGCGGCAAGGTCGAACCCGCCGCGCGTGATGCGGCGCGCGCGGTGGAGGGCACGGAGCGGGACGACCTCCGCCGTGCCGAGGAGGAAGGCAAGCGCCACAGCCACGGCGAGGACCCGGCGGTGAAGCGCTGAGTCCTCCCGCGCGCTGGTCGGAGCCGGCCGCGGCCAACGCCGCGCTTCCTGGCGCAGATCGCCACAGGGCGAGATCGCCTGGGGGCGTGGACCGCCGCCGCGATCAAGGAGCCGGCGTGACCGGGCAACGCCCTAGGTAGGGACCTCAAACAACCTTTTGAGGTGATTGGCGTTTTCGCCTCCTGAATGGGTATGGCCCGTTGGGAGAGGCGGCGATGGCGCGGCTGT
>JADGHI010000750.1 GCA_019689515.1 Acetobacteraceae bacterium
GACGGGTCCACGGCGTCGGAGAGGGTGAAGGCGCGCTGATAGTCGGCGTCGCGGTACTCGGCATGCACCAGAGTGCAGCCGGGCGGCGCCTTCGCCGAGGTGCGGCCGGTCACGGTCAGCACGCGGTTGTCCACCGCGATCTCGACGTCGCTCGCGTCCACCCCCGGCAGCTCCATCAGCAGGACCAGCGCGTCCCGCGTCTCGTAGATGTCGGTCACCGGCGAGCGGAGCGGGACCTTCCGCGTCGTCTCGGGCTGGGTCTGGGCCGGGTTGGCGGCGGTCTGCTCGGACATGGGTTCGGCTCTCCCTGCCTCAGGCCTTCCTCACCTGGATGCGGCGCGGCTTGTCGACTTCGGGCCGCGGCAATTCCACGGTGAGGATGCCGTTGTCGAACCGCGCGCTCACCTTCTCCGGATCCACGCGGAAGGGCAGCGCCACCGTGCGCGCAAAGCTGCCGTAGCTGCGTTCCTGCCGGTGATAGGCGACGTCCGGGGCCGCCGGCTCGGGCTCGCGCCGGCCTTTCAGCGTCAGCGTGTTCTCGTGCACCGTGATCTCGAGGTCGTCCGGCCGGACGCCCGGGACCTGCGCGGTCACCACCACCCCGTTCTCCCCCGCCCAGAGGTTCATCGGCGGGAATTCGCGTCGCAGGCCGAGCGCCAGGTCGCCGATCAGGTGCTCCATCTCCTGGCGCATCCGTTCCATCTCGCGCAACGGATCGATCCATCCGGTGCCGGGCCACGGCGTCGTGTAGAACATGGCAGTTTCTCCTGCCGTGGAGAGAGATCAGGGTGCACAGCCGCGGCCCCGCGGGCGCGGTCGCGCCGCTGGGCGGCAGCTTGGGCGGAAATCTAGCCGCCTTCCTTCCCTTGGCATTTGACCTGGATCAGTCCCACGCCCCCCTCTCACGAGGCCGTGTCGGCCGCTGCGGCTGCAGCCACCTCCTCATACCGCAGCGCCTCGTGGAGACGGTCCGAGAGCTGTTCGATCGTCCGCCGCACCTCGGCGGGCGGCCGCCCCATGACCATCGCCACCTCATCCGGCGCGAATCCCTCGTGGAAGTGCAGGTCGAAGATCTCCCGCTCCGCATCGGACAGCCCCTCCAGCGCCTGGTCCAGGGCGGCCACCAGCGCTTGCCGCACGCGATCCTCCTCCGCGGGCGGCGCCGGCGGCACGGGCGATGCGGGTGGTGCGGCAGCCGGCGCCGCGCCGACCTTGCGCAGCTGCGCCTGAAGCGCATCGCGCACCAGGCGGTAGTGCCAGGCGCGCTCGCTCATGCGCGCGGGCTTGTCCGCCAACAGTGCCGGCAGCTTGTCCGCCGCCTCGCCGATCAGGTCCGTGACCTCGGCCTCCACCCGCTCGGGCGGAAGGGAAGGCGCGGCGCGGCTGAGCAGGCGGCGGGCGTAGCGCGCCAGGCCCGGACGATGCAGCTCGAAGAGGCTCCGCTCGATCTCGCCAGCGGCTTCGGGACCGGCGCCGGGCGGCAGCGGCTCGGCCGCAAAGGTGATGCGCTCGCGGCGCGCCTTGCGCTTCCAGACGGGTTCGCGGCGCAGCCGCTCCTTCAGCGCGTCCAGCTGGTGCACCAGCACGCTCACCGCCTCCTCGACCGCCCGGGCGGCGTCCGCGTGCGCCTTCTCGGCATGCAGGATGTTGGAGGGCAGGCGCAGGGTCAGCGCCGCCAGGATCCGGTTCGGCTGCGCCTCGCCATCCAGCCGGATCTGCAGGTGCACGGCGTCGGGCGGAAAGGTCTGCAGGTGCCGCTCGAGCCGCGCGATCCCGCGGCGCAGCCGCTTCCGCAACTGCGGATGGCCGTGGACCTCCTTGGTGACGATGTTCCAGCGGAAGTGTTCCGCCGTGCCGGGAGTCGTCTCGTCCATGCAAGATCTCCGGTCGCGCGCGTTCTCGGCGCAGGTCCTGAGGTATTGGGGGAGGGGCGGCGAGGCCAGAGGCGGGAGACCCCGGCCGCGTAACCCCCCTGCCTCCGGCCGTCAGCCCGGCCCCGGCTTGGTGCCGGCGCTGCTCCCGTTGCCGTGGGTGGCG
>JADGHI010000751.1 GCA_019689515.1 Acetobacteraceae bacterium
CAGCAGCTCCGGCGGAGGCATGCGGGCAGGCGGTGAAGGGCTTCGGGCATTGCCGTGCGCCAGCGAAGCTGCACAGTGCCCGCCCGCTCGTGCGCGCCCGGCGCACCAGCCCGGCCAGGGCGGCGATGAAGCCGGCATCCGCGTTCTGCGCCGGGGCACGGAAATAGCCCGGCACGCCGAGCCGCTCCGCCAGATGGCGGTATTCCACGTCCAGCTCGACCAGCGTCTCGGAGTGCTCCGAGACGAAGGCGACCGGGCAGACCAGCACGGCGACGCGGTCGCGCGCGGCGCGCGCGATCTCCTCCTCGGTCGAGGGGCCGATCCACTTCTGCGGCGTCACCCGCGACTGGTAGCAGATGGCGTGGTCGAGACCGGCGATGCCGAGCGCCTCGCACAGCGCCGCGACGCTGCGCTCCACCTGCCACTGGTAGGGATCGCCGGCGCGCACGATGCCCTCGGGCAGGCCATGGGCGGAGAACAGCAGGCGCAGCGGCACCTCCGCCGGCAGCGCGGCGCGGGCCTCGTCATGGGCGCGGCGGATGATGGCGGCCGTGGCCTGCGCGAAGGCGGGATCGGAATGCCAGCAGCAGAGCGTGGTCGTCGGCACCGCGCCGAGACCCGCGCGCCTCGCCGCCTCCGCCCAGGCCGCGGCCGAGGAGCCGGTGGTGGTGGTGGAGTACTGCGGATAGAGCGGCAGCAGCAGGATCTCGTCCGGCGCCCAGGCCGCGACCGCGCGCGCTGTCGCGTCGCTCATCGGGTGCCAGTAGCGCATGG
Source organism: Acetobacteraceae bacterium (assembly GCA_019689515.1). GTDB lineage: Bacteria > Pseudomonadota > Alphaproteobacteria > Acetobacterales > Acetobacteraceae > Caldovatus. Next base: position 775 of record JADGHI010000751.1, read on the forward strand.
CGACGAAGCACTTTGCCTCGAAGTCGCCGGAAGATTCGTCCTCGCGCAGCGCTGCCTCCAGCGCGCGCGCCTGCTGCTCGGTCAGGTCGAGCAACGGCGAGCGGCCGCCGAGGATCGCGTAGTTCTCGAGCGCGGGCTTCGTCCGCCGCCAGGCGATCAGGCGCCCGAGCCAGGGCCGGACGAAGCCCGGCACGCGCAGGATCGCAGGGTCGGTGAATAGGTTGACGAGGAAAGGACGCACCGCCTCCGGCGAATCGGGACCGCCGAGGTTGAACAGCACGATCGCGAGACGATGCCGGCGGCGGGAAGAGGACTGGTCCATCGGACTGGCAGATGAGCCCCGCGCGGCAAGGATCAAGGCATGCCGATCGCGGCACGCCGCAGCCGGCAGCCCGCGGCGCCATGCGCGGGCCGCCGGCTCGCCGCCCTCAGGCGACTCCGGCCGGCGGCTGTCCCTCCGGCTGCATTCCGCCGCGCCGGCTCTGCCACAACGCCACGAAGTCGATCGGCGAGAGCAGCACCGGCGGGAACCCGCCGTCGCGCGTCACGTCGGCGAGGATGTTGCGCGCGAAGGGGAAGAGCAGCCGCGGGCACTCGACCAGCAGGACGGGCTCGAGCAGGTTCGGCTCGATGTTGATGGTGAAGATGCCGCAATAGACCAGCTCGGCGATGAAGGCCGTCCGGTCGCCCGCCCGGGCGTCGCAGCGGATCTGCAGCGAGACCTCATAGACGTTGGGCTGGTCCAGCGGCCGCGCCTGCACATCGAGGGCGATGTCGATCCGGGGCTGCTCGCGCAGGGTGACGAAGATCTCGGGCGCGCCGGGGACCTCGAAGGAGAGGTCCTTGGTGTACTGCAGGTTGAGCACCAGCGGGCCCTGCGGCGCGGCGGACGGATCGCCGGCGGCGCCGTTGCCGCCCGGAGATGGCGGAACCGGGGAGGATGCGTCGGACATGGGCGGACTCGGGCTCCGTCTACGGCGGGAACTGGGGGCCGGGAGCGCTAGCACGGGCGACGCAGAGCGACCAGCGGCGGCGGTGGGGGCCGACGTGCCTGATCGCGCCCGGCCGGCGGCGTGCGCGTTGCTTGCTCGTCCGCGGGCCGGCCATCCCGCCAAGCCATCGCGGCGCGGGGCGCCTGCGGAAACGCGTGGGCCTGGCGAGGAATCCTGGTATCGAGGGCCCGGATGACACCCTCCGACCCGCCGCCGCCCGCGGAACGCCTCGACCGCTTCATGGCCCGCGCCGCCGCCGCCTACTACGC
>JADGHI010000752.1 GCA_019689515.1 Acetobacteraceae bacterium
GTGTGGCGCACCGTCATCAGCGCAAGCACCTACGGCGTCCGTCACGCGGCCCATTGGCGCTTCTATCGGCACAGCTACCGCAAGGACATGGGCGACTACGTGTACATGGGGAGGAAGCGGATCAAGTGACTCGCGCCGCCCTGCCGCAAGCGGCCGGGCCCGCCGTCGCGATGCCGGATGGCCGTCCGGCGCCGGCCGCCCTATGCTCACCGGCCATTCATGCCACGACGGCAGGGTACGACGCATGACCGACGTGAAGCGGGCGCAGCTGCGCCCCGGAGGCAAGCTGCTGGCTGATGCGCTGGTCGCCCAAGGCGTGACCCACGCCTTCTGCGTGCCCGGCGAGAGCTACCTCGACCTGCTCGACGGGCTCTACGCGGTGCGCAACCGTATCCAGCTCGTCACCTGCCGGTTCGAGGCCGGCGCGGTGCACATGGCCGAGGCCTACGGCAAGCTCACCGGCCGGCCGGGCGTCGCGATCGTCACCCGCGGGCCGGGCGCCTGCCACGCCAGCATCGGGGTGCATGTCGCGTACCAGGATTCGACGCCGCTGGTTCTGATCGTCGGCCAGATCCCCTTCGAGGAAACGGACCGCGAGTCCTTCCAGGAGGTGGACTACCGCCGGATGTTCGCCCCGCTCGCGAAGTGGGTGACGCAGATCGACGACGCGGCACGCATCCCGGAGCTGATGGCCCACGCCTTCGACGTGGCGGTGAGCGGCCGGCCCGGACCCGTCGTGGTCGCGATCTCCGAGGAGATGCAGAAGGAGATGGCGAGCGTGCCGGACATCGGCCCCGCGCCGGTGCTGCCGCCGCACCCGGCGCCGGAGGCGATGCCGCGGCTGATGGCGCTGCTGGCGAAGGCGCAGCGGCCGCTCGCGGTGCTCGGCGGCTCGCGCTGGACGGCGGAGGGGCGCGCGGCGATCCGCGAGTTCCTCGTCGCCAACGACCTGCCGGTGGCGGTGAGCTTCCGCCGCCAGGGGCTGTTCCCCGGTACGCATCCGAACTTCGTCGGCGACCTTGGCGTCGGCGCCGACCCCGGCCTGGTGGCGCGGGCGAAGGAAGCGGACCTGATCCTCGCCATCGGCACTCGCCTCGGTGAGCCGGTGAGCCAGGGCTACACCCTGCTCGACATGGCCGGCCAGGGCACGCCGATCGTCCATGTGTATCCTGAGCAGAGCGAGATCGGGCGGGTCCATCGCCCGGCGCTCGGCATCGTCTCCGACCTCAACGCCTTCGCGCGGGTCGCGCGGGAGACGCCTCCGGTGAAGGAGCCGGCGTGGTCGGGCTGGACGCGGGAGGCGCGTGCGGCGCGGCTCGAGCAGGCGAAGCCGCAGGACTATGCCGGCCCGATGAACCTCGCCGTCGCGCTGCAAGAGCTGGAGAAGGCGCTGCCGCCCGACACGATCTTCACCACGGACGCCGGCAATTTCGCCACCTGGCCGACGCGCTTCATGCATCTGACGGAGGGCCAGGACTTCCTCGGCCCGACCAACGGCGCGATGGGCTACGGCGTGCCGGCGGCGATCGGGGCGAAGATCGTCCATCCGGAGCGCACCGTGGTCTGCTTCGTCGGCGATGGCGGCTTCCTGATGACGGGGCAGGAGATCGCGACGGCGTTCCACCACTCGGTCGCGCCGATCATCCTGGTGTTCAACAACCAGATGTACGGCACGATCCGCATGCACCAGGAGCGCACCTATCCGGGCCGCGTCTCCGGCACCACGCTGACCAACCCCGATTTCGCGAAGTTCATCGAGAGCTTCGGCGGCCATGGCGAGACCGTGGAGCGCACCGAGGACCTCGTCCCGGCCTTCCAGCGCGCGGCCGCGAGCGGCAAGCCGGCGGTGATCGAGGTGGTAATGAACCCGGAGCAGATCACCAACCGCGCCACCATCGCCGATCTGCGCGAGCAGGCGCGCAAGGCGGCGGAGGCGGCGGCTTCGCCAAAGCCCCAACCGGCGCACCCCGCGCCGGCGACGCATGGCACGGCGGGGCCGGCGCCGCGCCGCATCGGCCCGCGGATTCGGT
>JADGHI010000753.1 GCA_019689515.1 Acetobacteraceae bacterium
CCCATGCCCGTCCCCGAGATGGACCCCGCCACCCGCACCGAGCTGGAGGCCGCGGCCTTTCGCCGCCTCGTCGAGCACCTGCGCGCGCGGACCGACGTGCAGAACATAGACCTGATGAACCTCGCCGGCTTCTGCCGCAACTGCCTCAGCCGCTGGTACCGCGAGGCCGCCGAGGCGAAGGGCATCCCGCTCGCCGACCCGGACGCGCGCGAGATCATCTACGGCATGCCCTACAAGGAGTGGCAGGCGAAGTACCAGAAGGAAGCCACGCCGGAGCAGATGGCCAAGTTCGCGCAGTCGCACCCGGGGCATTGAGGCGGTGGCGAAGCGCGGCTACACCCGCCCCCTTCGCGGCAACGCCGGAGGGACGCGGATGGCCGATGTGGCCGAGAAGGAGCAGCACGGGCCGGACAGCGAGGTGGGCGGCATCGCCGCCGACCGGCTGCGCTCGATCGTCGAGCGCATCGAGCGGCTGGAGGAGGAGCGCAAGGCCCTCGCCTCCGACATCAAGGACATCTTCGCCGAGGCCAAGAGCGCCGGCTTCGACGTGAAGGTGCTGCGCCAGGTGCTGCGGCTGCGCAAGCAGGAGCCGGCCGAGGTCGAGGAGCAGGAGACCCTGCTCGACCTCTACAAGCGCGCGCTCGGGATGTGAGGCCGCCGCGGCGCGGGGCGCCGCCAGGCCGGCGGCGTCCTCAGATCAGCACGGCCTGCCGCAGCACCAGGCCGTGTCGATCCAGGGCATCGCGCGGGATCGGCAGCCGTTCCAGGTTGCGCGGTTCGACCTTCAGCGCGCCGCCACCGTAGCTCTTTGCGACCAGAGGCAGTTTCGCAAGCGTGCGCTCGTCGTTCAGCACCGCGGTGGCCGCATCGAGATCCAGGTCCAGCCCCTCGCGGGGATAGACACAGAGGAAGCCGGTCAGCGGCACCGCGCCGGCGAGATTGCGGATGAAGCGGCAGCTCCGCCGGCCGAGATAGGCAAAGAGCCACGGCGGCGGTGGCCGCACCTCCATGCGGTACCAGGGAGAGCGTTGCGCGATCAGCGGTCTGTCCGGCAGGCCCAGTGCCTCCCCCTTGCGAAGATAGGCCCGCACCGCGGCCGGCAGATCCTCCGGCCGCTCCCGCCCGAGCGAGAGCAGGTAGGTGGGCCGGCCGCGCCGGTCCAGCGCGTCGAGATCCCGGCGCGTGAGGCAGGCGCCGGTCAGGTCTCGGGTGCGGCCGATAGCGCGCCGGAACAGGTAAAGCGGCAGCCCGAACTCGGCGATGCGGCGCGCGTCGAGGAAGAAGAAATCGTTGTCGCCGGTCGCGATGCCGCGCATGGTCCGGAAAAGCCGGCCGAACGGCACGCAATCCTCGGCTTCTTCCTCCGCGGCGGGTGGCGGCCTGGTCAGGCCGGTCCTCATGGCCTCCCCGACGGACCGCTCCACGGCGACAAGGTCGGCCGAATCCCATGCGCCGAGGCCGCAGTCGCACCACGCGCCGAGGTCGGGCGTGCCGGTCCGTCGCACGCGGGCCCACCAAAGCGCGTCGGCGGGTGGCGCATTGCGCAGGAGGAGCACGACCGGGTTGGTGTCCACCCGGGGGAAGGGCGAGGCGTCGGGAGCGAAGGTCACCGCCCCCTCGATCCGGAAATTGGCGGCGATCCACGACCAGAGCGCGGGCGCGAATCGTCCCTCGCAGGTGTCGGCCGGAACGAGGAAGGCAAGCCGGCCGCCCGGTGCCAGCAGCGTCAGCGCCTTTATAAGGAAAAACACGTGCAGCCCGGCGCGGCCATCGAGCACATGCCCGGTGGCGAGCCTTCCATAGGCACGCAGCTCCGCCTTGTAGGCCGCCGGGAAGCGATGATGCCGCACATAGGGCGGATTGGCGACGATGGCGGCGAAGCGGCGCTGCGGCTCCGCCCGCATGAAGTCGCCGAGAACGACTTTTCCGAGGTCCTCGGAGGTGAGCCCGTATTCGAGGCCCGTCGCCAGCTCGGCCGCATCGATCTCGTGACCGAGCAGGGCGAGGGGGCGACGGCCCTCGAA
>JADGHI010000754.1 GCA_019689515.1 Acetobacteraceae bacterium
CCCCCGCCCCTGGTCGCCGCGGCAGCCGGGTGCTGCGCTGGGTGCTGATCGCGCTCGCCGTGCTGCTGGTGCTGCCCCTGGCGGCGGTCGGGGTCTTCCTCGCCACCTTCGAGCCCGAAGCATGGAAGCCGCGGATCGCCGCGGCGGTGGAGCAGGCGACGGGCCGCAGCCTCACCCTGTCCGGACCGGTCTCGGTCGAGTTCGGCCTGACCCCGGCCATTGCCCTGGAGCAGGTGGCGCTCGCCAACCCGCCGGGCGCCAGCCGGCCGGAGATGCTGACCCTCCGGCGGATGGAGCTGCGCCTCGCGCTGCTGCCCCTGCTGAGGCGCGAGGTCCAGGTCCGCCGGCTCGTCCTGATCGAGCCCGACCTCCTGCTGGAGACCGACGCCCAGGGCCGGCCGAATTGGCGCTTCACGCCCGAGGCCGCCAGCGCACCTGGCGGAGGCACCCCTCCGGCGCAGGAAGCGACCGGCCCGGCCGAGGCCGGGGGAGGCCGGCTCGCCCTCGCCGTGGACGCGCTGACGATCGAGCGCGGGCGCGGGGCCTACCGCGCGCCGGGCTGCGGCGCCGCAGCGGCCGCGGCGGCGCGGGTGGTGGAGATCTCCCGGCTCGACGCCGCCGCGCCGGCGGACGGGCCGGTCCGGCTGGACGGCACCCTGCGCTACGACGGCGTGCCGGTCGCGCTGCGCGCCGAGACCGGGCCGCTCGCCGGCCTCGAAAGCCCGGACCGCCCCTGGCCGATCCGGGTGAGCGCGGACGCCGAGGGGCTGCTCCGCCTCGCCGCGGAGGGGGCGCTGGCGCGTCCGGCGCAGCGGGAGGGATTGCGCCTGCGCGTGCAGGCCGAGGTGGCGGAGCTGGCCAGCCTCGCCCCGCTGCTGCCCGCCCTGCCGCGGCGGCCGCTGACCCCGGGGGCGGCATGGGGCGAGATCGCGCAGGCGCCGCCGGGGGGCGCATGGCCCGTCACCTTTGCCGATCTGCGCCTGCAGATCGGGCAGAGCGACCTCGGCGCGCTGCGCGAGGGGCTGGTGCTGCGCCGCCTCGACCTCGCCGCCCCGGCGCCGGACCAGCCGGTGCGGATTGCGGCCGAGGCGACGCTTGGCGGTGGCGCCGCCGCGGCGGAGCTGCCGCTGCGGATGGAGGGCACGCTCGGCGCACCGCTCGCCCTGTTGAACGACGGCGCGCCCTTCCCCGTTGACCTCGCATTCGGCGCCGGCGCCGCCACCGGCACGGTGAAGGGCGCGATCGCCGATCCGCGGGCGATGACGGGCGTGGACCTGGCGGTGACGGGGCGCGTCCCGGACCTCGCCGCGCTCGCCGCCTCGCTGCCCGGCGGCGGGCAAGCGGGGGCGGCGCTTCCGCCGCTTCGCAACCTCACCCTTTCGGCGCGGCTGGCAGAGCGTGGCGCGGGCTTCGCCGGCGGCGCGGTGCTGCGCGACCTGCGCCTCGACTCCTCCGCCGGCGACGTGGCGGGAGAGATTGCCTACGCGATCGGTGGGGCGCGCCCCTCGGTGACCGGGCGGCTCAGCTCGCGCGAGCTGCGGCTCGCCGCCCTGATGCCACCTTCCCGTCCGGCGGCAGCCGCGACGGCCGGGGCAGCGCAACCGCCCGCGCTGGGCGGCGGCCCTGCGGCGGCGGCGGCGCGGCGCGCGATCCCGGAGATCCCCCTGCCTGTCGCGGCGCTAGGCCTGTTCGACGCCGATCTCGGCTTGCGCATCGCCACGCTCTCCGGCCCCGGTGACGGCGCCGTCTGGCGCGATGTCGAGGCGCAGCTCGCGCTGGAGGCCGGGCAAGGGCGCGCGGTGCTGCGTGCCGGCGCCACGCCCGCCGCCGGAGGGCAAGGCGGCGGGGCGCTGCGGCTGACCTTCGGCGCGGATGCACGGCGGGACCCGCCGGCGATCACCCTCGCCGCCGAGGCGCCGGACCTCGATCTCGCCGGAGTGCTCGCGGCCTTCGGCCAGCCGCCGCAGCGTGTCGCTGGTCGCCTCGGGGTGCAGGCCGATCTGCGCGGCAGCGGTCGCGACACC
>JADGHI010000755.1 GCA_019689515.1 Acetobacteraceae bacterium
ACATGCTGGTCCGGCCGCAGCAGATAGGTGGGGCCCGGCCGCGCGGCGAGCCGCGCCGCGAGCAGCCCTTCCGTATCCTCGATCAGGGTGATGCCCCGGGGCGCGGGTGGTGGGCGCGCTCCGGCCGGCGTGATCGCCAGAAGGCGGAGGGGGATGCCGCTGCCAGTGGCCAGCGAGCACATCGCCTCCGGGGGGCGGTCGTCGGCGCCCATGAAGTGGACCAGGGCGAATGCGTTCCCGGTCTGCCGTAGGAACCAGCACGGCCGGTCGCCGAGGCGCATCGGCGCATCCGTGATCGGCGCGCCCGGGACCATCGCACCGGTGAAGGGCTCCTCGTCCGGTGTGTTCAGCGGCGAGTCCCGCAGCGTCGCCGGCACGGAGAGCCGCCCGCTGTTCACCAGCCGCCGCGCGAAGGCGCAGTCGCGCGCGAGCCGCAGCACGGCGTCGCGGAAGGTGCGGCTCGCCTCGCTCTTCGGCGTGATGAAGTCGGTGCTGCGCGTGGAGTTCAGGATGTTCTCATCGGCCGCCGGCACCCGCTCGGCGTCGTAGCTGTCGAGCAGCCGCTCCGGCGCCTTGCCCTGGAGCACGAGGGCGAGCTTCCAGGCCAGGTTCTCCGCGTCCTGGATGCCCGAATTGGCGCCGCGCGCGCCGAAGGGGGAGACGCCGTGCGCGGCGTCGCCCGCGAACAGCACGCGGCCGTGGCGGAAGCGCTCCATGCGCTGGCAGGCGAAGGTGTACACGCTGACCCAGAGGAGCGAGAAGTCCACGCCTTCGCCGAGCAAGGCGCGGATGCGCGGGATCACGCGCTCCGGCTTGCGCTCCTCGGCCGGGTCGGCGTCCCAGCCGAGCTGGAAGTCGATGCGCCACACGTCGTCGGGCTGGCGGTGCAGCAGCACGGATTGGCCGGGGTGGAAGGGCGGGTCGAACCAGAACCAGCGCTCGGCGGGGAAGGGGGCGGACATCCGCACATCGGCGATCAGGAAGCGATCGCGGAAGACGCGGCCCTTGCTTTCCAGCCCCATCAGTGCGCGGACGCCGCTGCGCGTGCCGTCCGCCGCGACCACCCAGTCGGCGCGCAACCGGTAGTCGCCGTCCGGCGTGGTCACCGTCAGCGTCACGCCGTCGGAGTCCGGTGCGATGCCGCTCACCCGGTTCTTCCAGCGGATCTCGATCTCCGGCACCTCCCGCGCGCGGTCGAGCAGATAGCCCTCGACGTAGTACTGCTGCAGGTTGATGAAGGCGGGGCGCTCATGGCCGCTCTCCGGTAGCAGGTCGAAGGCATAGACCGGTGCGTCGCGGAAGAAGACCTTGCCGGTCTTCCAGCCCACGCCCTTCGCCACCATGCGGTCGCCGCAGCCGAGCCGGTCGAAGATCTCGAGCGTGCGCTTGGCGAAGCAGATGGCGCGCGAGCCGGTGGAGAGCCGCTCGTCCTCGTCGAGCAGCAGCACGCGCACGCCCCCCTGGTGCGCGAGGTCAACGGCGGCCGCCAGGCCCACCGGACCGGCGCCGACAACCACCACCGGATGATGAGCGGGCGTCGCGGCGTCCTGGTCCGGAGAACGCACGTAGGAGAACACCAGGGACTGGTAGTCGGGATCGGCCATCGCGGGACCCCATCTGCGCCGCATGCCGCGCATCGGCGGCGGGCCGCGGCAGCCTAGCATCGCCGCGTCCGGCCCGTCAGCCGCCAGCCCTGGTGGTGGTCAAGTCGGATGGCGCCGCCCCTCGGCCCGGACGGCCGCAGGGCAACGCACCCACCGCCGTTCCGGTGTCAAAGGGTCATGGACGCATCATCGGCGCCAGCGCGGGATATGCGCGCCGCCCTGTGCCCGGCGCTCCATATTGGCGGTGCAAAGCGCTCGGACGGGGAACGCCATGCCAAGCCGTTCGCGCCGGGCATGACCGCCCGCCGCTGGGCAGGAGCACCGGCCACGGCCGGCGCCCTCCTTGGAGGAGAATGGGCAACCTCGCCCATCCATCGGGCGAGGTAAGGCCCCGGCAGCCGCCGGGGCCGGAGCGTC
>JADGHI010000756.1 GCA_019689515.1 Acetobacteraceae bacterium
TCTGGGAGCCGGAGGCCGCGAAGCGCCGCATCGCCGAGGCGCGGATGCGCGTGCGCGAGCGCGGCATGACACTCCCCGCGCCGCCCCCGTCCGCGCCGCTTGCGCCGGCGACGCCCGCAGCGAATTCGCCCCTCACCCCGACTCCGCGGGACGTGCCATGACATCCGGCGCCACCCACGTCCCCGTCATGCTCGCCGAGGTGCTGGCCACGCTCATGCCGCCCGAGCGCCCCGCCGCGCCGCGCTACTGCGACGCCACCTTCGGCGGCGGCGGCTACGCCGCGGCGATCCTCGAGGCCGAACCGCGCTGCACGCTCTGGGCGATCGACCGCGACCCCGACGCGATCGCCCGCGGCGCCGCCTTCGCCGCGCGCCACCCTGGCCGGCTGCACCTGATCGAGGGCCGCTTCGGCGACATGCTCGACCTGCTCGCCGAGCGGGGCGTCACCGAGCTCGACGGCGTGGTGATGGATCTCGGCGTCTCCTCCTTCCAGCTCGACCAGGCGGAGCGCGGCTTCTCCTTCCGCGCCGACGGCCCGCTCGACATGCGCATGGAGAAGCGCGGCCGCTCCGCCGCCGACCTCGTGAACACCCTGTCCGAGGCGGAACTCGCGAACATCCTCGCGACCTTCGGCGAGGAGCGGCACGCACGGCGCATCGCCCGCGCCATCGTCGCCGCGCGCCGCCTCGCCCCGATCGAGACCACCGGGCGGCTCGCCGAGATCGTGCGCGGCGCCGTGCCGCGCGATCCCTCCGGCATCGATTCCGCGACCCGCTCCTTCCAGGCGCTGCGCATCGCGGTCAACGACGAGCTCGGCGAGATCGAGCGCGGCCTCGACGCGGCGGCGCGGCTGCTCGCGCCCGGCGGGCGGCTCGTCGTCGTCGCCTTCCATTCGCTTGAGGACCGCATCGTCAAACGCTTCATGGCCGAGGCGGCGGGCCGCACGAGCGCGCCGTCGCGCCACGACCCGGCGGCACTCGCGGCCCCGCGCCGCGCCGCCCCGCCCCGCTTCCGCCTGCTGACGCCGCGCGCGCTCCGCCCGAGCCCGGCGGAGGAAGCGGCCAATCCCCGCGCACGCTCCGCCCGGCTGCGCGCGCTCGAACGCACCGTGCCTTCCTCGTCGCCAACGCCTGCCACCCGCCGGGGGGCCGCATGATCCGCCCGCTTACCCTCGTCAGTCTGCTCGCCGCAGGCGGTGCAGGCCTCTATCTGTATCAGGTCAAGCACTCGGTCTCGCTGCTCGACCGCGAGCTGCGCGACCTGCGCCGCCGGACCGAGGCGGTGCGCGAGCATACCCAGGTGCTGCACGCCGAATGGGCTCTGCTCAACGAGCCCGACCGGCTGCGCCAGGTGGCCGAGCGCTACTTGAGCGACCTCGTGCCGATGGCGCCGACACAGTTCGTCCGCCCGCAGGAGCTGGACCGCCGGTTGCCGCAGCCGGTGGCCTTCGCCGGCGGGCCGGGGCTGTTCGGCTCCCCGCTGCAGGCGGCGGCGCCCAGCGCGCCCGAACCGGCCGCAGCCGAAGCCGTGGCCGCCGCCCCCGCCGCGGTGGCGCCTGCTGCCGCGGTCGCCGCCGGCACGACCGTGGCGGCGCCTGGTGCTCTGGCATCCGCCGGCAGTGGCGGGCGCAGCGCGGCGACGGCAACCGTCGCTGCTGCTGCGGCAGCGTCTCCCGCCGCAGCACGGCCCCGGGCCGAAACCGGGAGGCCTGTCACGGTCGCGAGCGCAACCCAGGCGACGAGGGAGCCGGCGCGGGGACAGACACGGACCGCCGAGGCACGCCCCGCGGAGATCCACACCACTATGGCGCGTCCCGCCGGCACCGTTCCGACGGCGGCGGGCGTGGCGATGCTCGTCCCGGCCTCGGTCCGCGCCCCGGCTGCGCCGCCGCCGCGTGCCACCGCCGTCGCGCCGCCGCGCCGCGAGGCGACTGCCGTCACCCTGGCGGCACGACAGCGCGCTGCCGCTCCGCCACCGCCGGTGCCCTCCGCGGTCGTGCCGGCGGCCGCCTCGGCGC
>JADGHI010000757.1 GCA_019689515.1 Acetobacteraceae bacterium
GTGCCGTCCCCACGGCACCCCCCGCCAGGCCTACCCCGACGTTCAGGCGGATCTGAGCGTCACTGCTCAAGCCGTATCGGAACTTTCAGTGTAAAGCAAGACCGAAGCGGCATCGCAAGAGTCCAGTGACTTTCACGCCGCACTGTGGCGAACGCGCCACTATGCGATGTCATACGGCCGGTTACTGCATCATTTGTCGGCGAAGAACAGGCCCGATTCCAGTATTTCCGAGCGCACCGCACGCCAATATTGCGGACAGGCCCGCGGTGGCCCGCACGCCGGGCGGCGAGCCATCCGTGCCCCGGGCTGTTTACTTGCCGGCTATAATTCCCGGTGTGACGCGCTTTGGCGCAGCGCGAGGCCGCACACGGCCGCTCCGCCGCCCCGGAATCAGGCGGCGGCGATTCCGGCCTCAGCGCATCCGGCAGGGGCTCACCGCCCCGTCAGGATGCGCTGGACCAGTTGCTTCACAGTCGGGATGAAGCCGTTCGAGTAGAACGGATCGGACGCGAAGCGAAATACGTTGTGCCCCGCGAACATCAGGTTCCGCTCGATCGAGCCATTGTGGCTGATGTCCTGCAGCGTCTTCTGGATGCAGAAGCTGCGCGGATCCGCCTTCCGGCCGTTCGTGTAGTCCGGCCCATGCTGCGACCAGTTGGAGAAGCGGCAGGAGGAGAGGCAGCCCATGCAGTCGATCTGGTCCTGCAGGATCTCCCGCTGCTTCTCCGGCGTGACGAAGATCAGCGTGTTGTCCGGCGTGCGCATCGCCTCGGTGAAGCCCTCGGCCTCCCACTGGCGGACGCGGCCGAAGTCTCGCGGCGTCAGCCAGACCGGGCGCTTGCGCGGCCCCACCCCGTATTCGGCCGTGTGCTCGCCGACGGGCTCGGTCGTGTAGGCGACCTGGCGCTCGTTCCGCTCCTCGAGCTCGCGGATGAACTCGTTGCGCACGGCGGAGCTGTAGAAGCCGGTGGGCGAGAAGCGCTGGAGCAGCACGTCGCCCTCCTTCAGCGTCAGCAGCTTCTGCTTCCACGCGTCGGAGATCGGGCTCTCCTTGGTGAGCAGCGGCCGCGTGCCGAACTGGAAGGCGATCGGGCCGAGCTCCTTGTTGTCGATCCAGTCCTCCCACTCCTCCAGCCACCAGACGCCGCCGGCCATGATGATCGGCGTGTCGCCGAGGCCGACCTCGCGCATCTGCTGGCGCAGCTTGAGCACGCGCGGATAGGGCGGCTCCGGCTGGTGCGGGTCTTCGGAATTGGAGAGGCCGTTGTGGCCGCCGGCGAGCCAGGGGTCCTCGTACACGACGCCGCCGAGCCACTCCCTCGCCTTGTGGTAGCTGCGCTTCCACAGGGCGTTGAAGGCGCGGGCGGATGAGACGATCGGGTAGTAGAAGACGCCGAACTCGCGCGCGATCTCGGCGAGGCGGTAGGGCATGCCGGCACCGCAGGTGATGCCGTGGATCAGGCCCTTGGCACCTTCCAGCACGCCGCGGATCACCCGCTCCGCCCCGCCCATCTCCCAGAGGATGTTGGCGTGGATGCGGCCCTGGCCGTTGCGCTGCTCGTGCGCCATGCGCGCCTGGGCGATGCCGCCGGCGATGCCGTAGGCGACCAGTTCCTCGTGCCGCTCGCGCCGGGTCCGGCCGCGGTAGATCTGCGGCACGAGCATGCCGTTTTCATCGTAGGAATCGGCGTTGACCGCCGAGAAGGTGCCGATACCGCCCTCGCACGCCCAGGCGCCCGAGGAGGTGCCGTTGGTGACGGAGACGCCTTTGCCGCCCTCGACGAGCGGCAGCACCTCGACGCCACCCATCCGGATCGGGTTGATCGCCTTCACGCTGCGCTACCCCGTATGGAACCCTATGGAAGTATGACGGCCGGCGCCGCCGCGAAAAGTCCCCGCCACGTCCTGTGAAGACGCGGCGGGGCCGCAGGCCGGCCGGGACAGCCGTGGGCGCTCCGCCCCGGCCTGCCCGCGACCTGCCCCCCGCGCTGCGCCCGGCCGCCGCTCTCTCTAC
>JADGHI010000758.1 GCA_019689515.1 Acetobacteraceae bacterium
CGCGTGCACCTGCTCTGCATCGCGCTCAACCTGCGCCGCGCCGCCCGGCTCGCCCCCTGACAGCGGCAGTGTGCCCGGGCCTCACCGCTGGGGCGCCGAGGGCGGCGCCACCGCAAGGCGAACCGGCGCTCCGCCACGCCTCTCGCGCCGGCCGGAGCCACCGACCCGCGCTTCGCAGAGGTCTCCAGCGGGACTTCAGGCGCCACCGGTCGGACGGCCGTGCCGGTTCGTTCTGGCGGCGGCCGGTGGGTTCGGCGCCCGACGCGCCTCCACCGCTGCGCCGCTCCATCCGTCCCGGCCGGATCAGGCGGTTGTGTCCGTGCCCTGCGGGATCAAAGATCGTCCGCGATTCGGGCGCGACGCCCATCCGAAGGAGACCAGCACGGTATGCTCCGCGCCGCCATCATAGGGCTCGGCACCTGGGGACAGCACCTCGTCCGCAGCGTGCAGGGGGCCAGCCCCGTCATCCAATTCGTGGCCGCCGCCACGCGGACGCCCGAGAAGGCGCGCGGCTTCGCGCAGGAGCACGGCCTGCGCATGCTGCCCCGCTACGAGGACGCGCTGGCCGACCCGGACATCGATGCCGTGGTGCTGGCGACGCCTCATACCCAGCACACGGACCAGATCGTGGCCGCGGCCGAGGCGGGCAAGCACGTCTTCACCGAGAAGCCGCTCGGCGTGGACGCGGCGAGCGCCGAGCGCGCGGCCCGGGCCTGCGCGGAGAAGGGCGTGACGCTGGGCGTGGGCTACAACTGGCGCTTCCAGCCCGCGCTGCAGGCCATCCGGCGCATGATCGAGGACGGCACCTTAGGGCGAGTGCTGCACCTGGAGGGCAATTTCTGCGGGCCGAGCGTCTACCGCTTCCCCAAGGGCCACTGGCGGCACGAGCGGGAGGAGGGCCCGGCCGGCGGCATGACCGGGCGTGGCGTCCACGTGGTGGACGCGATGCTCTACCTGGCCGGCCGCATCGAGCAGGTCACCGCTGCCCAGAGCTTCCGCCTGGTGCAGGATTTCGGCATCGACGACACCACCTCGATGCTGTTCCGCTTCGCGAATGGCGCCACAGGCTACCTCGGCACCGTCATCGCCACGGCGGAAACCTGGCGGCTGCAGGTGTTCGGCAGCAACGCCTGGGCCGAGGTCGGCGATGTCGAGCACCTGCATACCTGGGACCTGAAGGTCTGCAGGATCGACCGCGACAACATCACCCGCAAGCAGCGCCCGGAGGTCATGACCTTCCCGAAGACCAGCACCGAGCGGGCCGAGCTGGAGCACTTCGCGGAGCACGCGGCGGCGCGCCGACCGCTGGTCCTGCCCGGCGGCGATGCCATCCACAACGTGGCGGTGTTGGAGGCGATACTGGCCTCGGCCCGGTCGCAGGGCCCCGTGCGGCTTTCCTGAGGCGTTTCACCGGAGACCCCGAAGATGCCGTGCATCGACCGCAGACACTGCCTCCTCCTGGGCATGGCCGGCGGCCTCGGCCTGGGGAGCACTGCACGGGCGCAGACTGCCGCCGCCCCCGCGCAGGACTACCCGAACAGGCCGATCCGGGTGGTGGTGCCCTCGCCGCCCGGTGGGCCGCCGGACCTGATCCTGCGCGCCATTCTCCCGAAGATCTCGGTCACGCTGGGCCAGACCGTGGTCGCGGAGAACCGGGCCGGCGGCGGTGGCTTGGTCGGCACCGCCTATGTCGCCCGCCAGCCGGCGGACGGGTACACTTGGCTGTTCACGACGGCCTCGCACACCAACATCCCGCCCTTCAACGACAACGTCACCTACGATCCGGTGCGCGACTTCACCCATGTGACCCTGGCTGCGCAGAATTTCGGCCAGGCGCTGGTCGTGCATCCGGGCTTGCAGGCGACGAACCTCGCCGAGCTGATCGCCTTGGCTAAGCGGAACCCGGGCCGGCTCACCTACGTCAATGCGGGTCTCGGCACGGCCAGCCACATCCCCGCCGAGTTGATGAAAACCATGACGGGCACCGACATCCTGTCGGTGCCCTAC
>JADGHI010000759.1 GCA_019689515.1 Acetobacteraceae bacterium
CCGGAGGACCTCGCGAAGGTGATCGCGGAAGGTCGCGCCAAGTGGCGGCGCGTCATCGAACTCGCCGACGTGAAGCTCGACTGAAGGACGCCGGAGCACATGGAACTCACCACCGTCCGCCTCGAGGTCGCGGATGGCGTCGCGACCATCACGCTCGACCGGCCGCCGGTGAATGCGCAGAACCGACGCCTGCGGGAGGAGCTGACCTGGGTTTTCGACTCGGTCAGCGACCGCGAGGATGTCCGCTGTGCGGTGCTGACGGGCGCCGGGGCCGTGTTCTCCGCGGGCGCCGACATCAAGGAGCGCGTGGATCTCGTCCAGGAGCCGGGCGACTACATCCGCCACAATCGCCTGACCCGCGAATTCTTCTACGCGCCCATGGACTGCCTGAAGCCCGTGATCTGCGCCGTGAACGGGCCCGCGATCGGCGCCGGCCTCGCGCTGATGATGTCCTGCGACATCCTGCTTGCGGCCGAGGAGGCCTTCGTGCAGATGCCCGAGATCGACGTGGGTCTCGCCGGCGGCGCGCGCTTCCTCTCCGAGCATTTCAGCCGGTCCCGCGCGCGCTTCATGTTCTTCACGGGCCGCCGGGTGCCGGCGGCGGAGCTCCACCGCCTCGGCATCGTCGAGGAGGTGCTGCCACGCGAGGCGCTGCTGCCCGCCGCCATGGACATCGCGCGCGAGATCGCGGCCAAGAGCCCGGTCGCGGTCCGCGAGGCGAAGCGCTCCTTCAACGTTGTCGAGTCGATGCCCTATCGCGAGGCCTACCGCTTCGAGCAGACGGTGACGGTCGGGCTGTCACGGACCGAGGATGCGCGCGAGGCCCAACGCGCCTTCATCGAGAAGCGGCCGCCGGTCTTCAAGGGGCGCTGAGGGAACAGGAGGCAACAGCACATGGCGCTCGGCCGCTACACCAGTGACCTCGAGGAAGGGGACCGGCTCGGCCCCATCGAGGTGACGATCAGCCCCTTCGCGGTGCGCGAGTATTGCCACGCCGTCGAGATGCACCAGCCGGAGTTCCAGGACTCGCTGCCGCCGATGGTGCCGCCCACCATGGTCCATCTCGAGAAGCTGCGCCTCTACAGCCGCTTCTGCCCTGCCGGATGCGGCCCCAACGCCCGTGTCCACTTCATCTACAGCGCGACCTGGCATGCGCCGATCCGCGCGGGGGAAAAGCTGATGGTCGGCGGCCTCGTCAGCCGCCGCTACCACAAGCGCGGGCGCGAATACATGGACATGGACATCGAGATACGCAGCGCCGTGGAGGGAAGGCTGCTCGCCGAGTACCGGGATACGGTCGTCCTCGCCTATCGTAACGAGGCCGCGGAGCGGGAGCGCGCGTGACATGGCGAACAATCCCGCCAACCGGCGGCCCGCGCCGCCGCTCGCGCCCGGGCAGGAGATCCGCTCGGCGCCTCGCCGCATGACCCGCGAACGCATGCGCTGGTACGTGGACGCGCTGCCGACGGTCGAGGCCGACGATGGTCGCGTCCATCGCGGCGGCCCCACCATCCACGACGACGACGACTACGCGAAGGCGCAGGGGCTGCCCGGCATCATCGCGGACGGCATGATCTCCACCAACTGGATCCTGGACCTGATGCTCGCGACCTTCGGCCCGGCGGCGCTGCAGGCGGGCTCGCTCACCACGAAGTACATCGCGCCGGTCTTCGAGGACGCGGTCCTTACGTCCGTCCTCAAGGTGGAGGCGGTCGAGGGGCTTGCGGAGGGACGCCGCCGCTACGGCCTGAAGGTCTGGTGCGAGGACGCGTCAGGCAAGCCCGTGACGGTCGGCGAGGCGACAGTGGTGATTCCGGCCTAGCCGCAGGCGGGGGGCGCGGCGCGATGGCCGGGATTCTCGATGGTGTGCGGGTGCTGGACTTCAGCCGGGTCTTCGCCGGGCCGGCGGCGACGCAGGTCCTGGGCGACCTGGGGGCCGACGTGGTCAAGGTGGAGGAGCCGGGCCGCGGCGACGACGCGCGCGGCTTCGGCGTGACGCCCCAGGG
>JADGHI010000760.1 GCA_019689515.1 Acetobacteraceae bacterium
CAGCAGCGCGTGCAGCACCAGCGCCGCCGCCTCGTCGCGCCGTCGCGCGCCGAGTGCGCGCGCGACCGCCGAGACCACGCCGCCGCCCATCGCGCCCGTGGACATCTGCTGCATGAGCAGCACGAACGGCAGCACCACCGCCCAGGCGGCGAGCGCGATCGTGCCCTGGCGCGCGGCGAGCCACGTCTCCGCGACCTGCGCCGCGATCTGCAAGGCCGCATTGATGCTGGTCGGCGCCGCGAGCGCCAGGATGCGGCGCAGGATCGCGCGCACCGGCTGCGGCGCGGCCACGGCCACCGATGCCGCCGCGGCAGGCATGGCTCCCCCCGCCGCGCGGAGCTTCCCGCCCCCGTCAGCGGCCGTCATCCATCGCCTCCCCCAACTCCGCATCGGCGGCAAGCAGGAGGAAGCGACGCCGCATCGCCGGCGAGGCGCCGGGTCCGGGCAGCACCCGGACATCCTCCGGCCCGAGCGGCGTGCCATCGGGCCGGCTCGGCACCGGCGCGGTGACCTCGGCCCCGGTCTCGCGGTCCACCAGCACCACGACCGGGCCCGCCGCGTCCGTCATCCACCGGTCGCTCCAACGCTTGAGCGCCAGATAGGCCGGGAAGAAGTCGCGCCCCTTCTCGGTCAGCCGGTACTCGTGTCGCCCGCCGCCACGGCCGGAGCCCTCGCCTTCCGCCGCCCCTCGTCCTCCGCCGCCGACCGGCACGCGGTCGAGCATCCCGTGCTCGACCAGGCTGCGCAGCCGCGCGCTCAGGATGTTCGGCGCGATGCCGAGATTGCGCTCGAACTCCTCGAAGCGCTTCGCCCCGTAGAAGGCCTCGCGCAGCACCAGGATCGCCCAGCGCTCGCCCAGCACGGCCATGGACCGCGCGACCGGGCAGCGCATGCGGGTGAAGTCGGTCCGGGCCATCGCGACGGTCCCCGTCCTTTGTCTTGCATCACGCAAGCATTCATCCTTGCATGATGCAAGTTAAATCCACACAGCGGCTGCCACGCAGGCGATGCCGAGGATTCCCCCAGCCACCCCCTCTAGCCAGCAAGTTGCGGCCCGGCCTCCCCACGGTGCACCCTCCGCTCCTGCGCCACGGGCATCCGCTGCCAGGGGAGACAACGAGGCATGTTCGGTTTCTTCCGCCGGAGGCGCACGCTCGAGCGGATGCTGTCCGACCTGGCGGCCTGCGGCATCGCGCCGCGCGCAGGGGTGTCGCCGGAGGCGATGCTCAAGAACGCCGGCATGGACCGCCGGGAAATCGAGAAGGGCGATTTCGCAGCGCTGCTGATCGCGCTGGGCATCGAGGACTACGATGAGCAGACCCCCGAAACGCCCCGCATCTGGAGCGACGACGTCTGGCACTTCGACACCGAGTGCATCGAAGGCGACGGTGACTACCTGCGCATCGTGCGGCACCTGAGCCGCCTGGCCCGCGGCGCCCTGCGCTTCGCTTCCGTGCGGGACCACGTGGACATCGGCGCGGGCGTGGCCTGGGTCGAGACCGCCGATGGCAGCGGGACCGAGCGCCTCGCCCTTCGGGTTGACGACGACTGGGTGGATGAGGCGATCTTCGCCTTCCTGCAGTCGCGCCTCGTGGCCGCGGGCGCGCGCCCGCGCTTTGCCGCCCACGGGCTCGGCCAGGACATGCTCCTCGTCTGCCTCGAACCGCGGGCGATCGCGCGGCTCAACCGCGTCACCGGCCTCCGCTTCCAGGAGTTTCCTTCCCGCCCTTAGCCAGCGAGGCGCCTGCCGCCTCCCAACGCCCGGCAGCCGGTGTTCCGCCGACCACGCTCGCGCCGCCGCGCGGCCAGCGCGGAACCGGGCGCGCCCTCACTCCTCCGTCCCGAAGCACCGATCCCCCGCATCGCCGAGCCCCGGCACGATGAAGCCGCGCTCGTCCAGCCGATCGTCCAGCGCCGCGGCGAACACCTCCACCTCCGGATGCGCCGCGGCGAGCCGTGCCACCCCCTCCGGCGCCGCCACTACGCAGAGCCGCCGCACCC
>JADGHI010000046.1 GCA_019689515.1 Acetobacteraceae bacterium
GCCTCGCCGCGCTGATCGTAGGGGTGTATTTCCGCGGGGCCGCCGCCGCTGCTGCGTCGTCGCCGCGCGATCCGGCGTTCAGGCTCGGTGAGGCGTCCTACGGGGTCTATCTCTGCTGGATCTTCGTCGAGGCGGCGCTGGTGCTGCTGCTGCGCGTGGCCGAGCCCTCCCAGCCCGCGCGGCTGGCGCTGATGGTCGTTGCCCTGGGCGTGAACCTCGCGGCCGGCTGGGTCGCCTGGCGCTTCATCGAGGTGCCGGCCAATCGATGGCTTCTGGCGCGCCTGTCCGGTTGACCGTGTCCGGCGCCGCCTGCGGCGGCCCGGTCGGGCGGCGATGCGGTCGCCGCTCGAACCTCTCGGCCACGAAGCCGCGCTGTGCGTCCCGCCAGACGGCGCCGCGGTCCTCCCAGGCGAGGTCGGCGCGCAAAGCCTGCGCGGCCATCCTTACCTGGCCGACTCCATCGCGATCGGCGATGCCCAACAGCACGGCACGGTCGAAGTCTGCGGCTCGCCGGGGAGCGGCCGCCGCATCGTCGTCTCGCAGGACCAGGACAGGCTGCCCGGGCGGCGCTTCCCGCAGGATGCTGCCGACGATGCCCACGCCGTCATTGCCGAAGGGCACCAGCAGCACGGTGCCGGCGCCGAGTTGCGGCGCTAGCGCAGCGAGGGCGTCGCGGTAGGGCTGCCGCGTCGCCGGGTGCAGCATCATGCCCAGGGCACCCGCCGCCTGCGCCACCAGCAGGAGCCCGAGGCCCGCGCCGGCAAGGCGCGGCGCGGTGCGGGCCCAGCAGGCGGCCGCGCCCGCGATCAGCGCCGCGGCGAAGGGCACGGCGAAGGCCACGTACCGGAACTCCACGGGGGTGTTGTCGAAGATCGCTCCCAGCGCGAGGAGGCCGAGTGATGGCGCGAGGAATCCCTGTATCCACAGCCAGCGCGTCCAGCCCAGGTCCCGCCAGCGCAGCGCCACCGCGATTGCCACCGCGGCTAGCAGCATCGCGAGCAGCACGCCCACCGCGGTTCGCCATGCTCCGCCCACGTACAGCGGCAAACCGCCGACCAGGTTGGCGGCGTTGCCCTGGGCAAGCAGCCGCAACATCCGCCCCAGGGCGAAGGGCTCGAACTGGCCCGCGCGGGTGCCCCGCTGGGCCAGGAAGAAGTAAAGGCTGCCGATCTGCAGGAGGAGGAAAGGGAGGGCCGCTGCCAGTGCCATCCGAATCCGGCTGGTCCGGCTCGGCGCCATCAGGACCATTGCGGTGAGCACACCGGCCGCCGGGAAGAGTGCAAGGTAGTTGGTGAAACCCGCCAACCCGCTAGCCAGTCCCGTACCCGCGGCCTGAATGGTGCCATCCATGCGCGGGCTCCCCGCGCGGCGCAGGGCCTCCAACGCCGCGAGGTTCGCGAGAGCGATGAAGAGATGCGCCAACGCGAAACCACGGGCGATGTGGCCCGTGTAGGCGAAGCCGTAGGCGAGCGCGATCATGGTGCCCGTGGCCAGGGGCGGCACGCCGGCGCGCCACGCCACCACCATCCAGATCGCGAGCGCGCCAAGGGCGAACGCGATGCTGAGGGCGCGATCCGCAATCACGCCATTGCCGGCGATCCGCCGCCAGGAGCCCAGCGCCCAGAAGTAGAGCGGCGGATGAACATCAGTCTCTCTGAGCAGAGACGCGATGGTTCCGATATTAGTATGTGAAACGAAGGGATATCGCACCTGTTTTGGAATGAAAATATCGTGGGGCCAGTCCGGACGTGCGATCCCGCTGGTGACGAAAGTGGAGTAGTTCTCATCGTATTCAGTGCTTCGGAACAATGCAGATCCGACTAGAAATGATCCTGCAAGCGCCAGTACCAGAACCGCACCGCGCCGCGGTAAGGTTTTGCCGACTGCAAGGAAGGCTGCCATCCCGCAAACCCGTCGAGTGGCCCCGTGGATCAATCCGCTAATACTGCGGCTTGGCTATACGAGTTCCCCATTCAGGGAGATATTGCAAACATTTTGGCCCGAAGGACGCTCCAGCGAAGGGCAGGGATCGCCCGATGGGGGCCTACGCCGCGGGATCGAAGGGTGCTGCACAGGAATGCGGGCGCGCTTTCGACGTCCCGACCGTTCACACCGCACATCGTCCGGCTGGTGCCATCATGCAGCGGAAGGGCGGCCGCCGGTAAAGCCGCGCGCCACCAGCCTATCCGCTGACATGCTTGATGCCGGCGGCCACTCCGGCCGAACCGGCACGGCAGAATCGAACCTAGGCCAGCGCCCTGTCTGCCCGGCTCCGTCTCAGCGTACGGCGCCTCCGAGCACCTTGCCGGGTGTTGCGCCGCCCGGCTCGCCACGGCCGTTGTCCTCTCCGGCACGCCCGGCCTGCGACCCGACCAGGCCGCCGCGCACATAGCCGAGATTGTAGGCCCCGCCGCAACGGGCGCGCATCATGTGCGTCGAGCGCGCGGGGCAGGCGAGGAGGGCGGCCTGGAGCGACAGCTTCGCCAGGCGCAGCGGCAGTTGCCGCAGGTACCGGCTTCCGCCGCGCCGCCGGTCGCGCAACGCGTCCGTTGCCCCCTGCCAGTAGAGGCGGCGGAGCAGCCATTCGGGGCGCAGCCGTTCGGCCTGGATGTGGTGATGGACGACGATGGCGCCATCGTAGAACACCCGCCAGTCATGCGCCCAGAGCCGGTCGAGCACCTCCACCTCCTCCCCCGAGAGGAGGCGGCTGCCGATCCGCCCGAGCGTCGCATCGAACCCGCCGATCGCGCGCAGCGGGGCTATCGCGAAGGCCATGTTGGCGCCGTACACGGCGGCCTCGGGCGGCGTGCCGGGCTGGCCAATCTCGCCGAAGCCAGGCCATTCGACGATGGTCAGCACCCCGCGGAGCCGCGCCGGCCACCAGGGCGGCAGCGGCTCCTCCCAAACCGGCAGGATACGCCCGCCGAGCGCGGCGGCCCTCGGCGGCAGGGCGGCGATCCGCGTGAGCAGCGCCTCGGCCCAGTCCGGCTCCGGCACCGCATCGTCATCGAGATAGGCAATCCAGCGTCCGCGCGCCTCGGCCAGGCCAAGATTGCGCGCGAGCGACAGGCCCGCTGCCTCGCTCCGGATCAGGCGGGCGCCGGCGGCCGCGGAGAGTGCCGCGATCTCCATCGCCGACAGCGGCGGGGAGGCGCTGTCCACGACGATGGTCTCGAAGCGCGCCCGGGCCGCGGCGCCCTGCCGGGCGAGCCCGTCAAGGCAAGCAGAGAGGTAACGCGGCCGCGCGTGGGTGCAGACGACCACCGAGAGCGTCGGCGGGCCGCCCACGCCATGCCCGGCCGCCGGGGCCGGCGGCAAGGGATGGTCAGCTCTGGAAACGGAAGCTGCCCGGCGGCGGGGCGCCGATGGAATCGCCGCCGCCTTCGGCCGCCCCGGCTTGGCGCTGCTGCTGCGCCTCCTTCGCCCTGGCCTCGACCTGGCGCAGCAGGTTGACCATGCCGTTGGCCAGCGCCGGCAACTGGATCAGCGGCACGCAGAGCTGGCCGACCGCGATCGGCTTTCCGTCCGCGCCGCTCTGCGCGAGCGTGATGCGCGCGACGCCGTTTGTGACGGTCGCGTCGAGCATGCCGTCTGCGAACAGGGTGGTGCGGATGTCAGCCATGTCTCGATGCTCTCCGTCGGGTCGCTGACCCGTCGCTTGCGGTTCCCTGGTACGGCCGCCGCCGGCGTGCCGGCAAGGCTACTGCTCCCGGAAGGCGCGGTGGAAGCTATCCAGGATAGGCTGCACCATGTAGCGGAAGAAGCTGCGCTCGCCTATCTGGATGTAGGCCTCAACCGGCATCCCGGGCACCAGTTGCACGTTCGGCAACCGCTCGAGCTGGTCCTGGTCTATCAAGATGTTGGCGCGGTAGTAACTCTGCCGCGTGCGGTCGTCCATCGTCACGTCCGAGGCCACATAGGTCACGCGGCCGTGCAGATAGGGGACGAGGCGCTGCTTGAAGGCCGGCAGGCGCACCTCCGTCAGGAGGCCAGGATAGACCACGTCGATGTCGCCGGGCTGGACCATCACCTCGGCGATCAGGCGATCCTGCAACGGCGTCAGGTCCATCACGGGGTCGCCGGGGCGGACCACGGCACCGATGGTGAAGACGCGCGAGTTGACGACGATGCCCGGCTCCGGCGCCACGATGTCCCGACGCTGCGCGACGTCCTGCGCCGCGCGCAGCCTCTCCTCGACCTCGGCGAGCCGGGTGCGGACATCGCGCAGCTCGGTCGAGACATCCTGCAGGCGCTGATCCTCGATCTGGCGGATCTGGTTGCGCGCCTCGGCGATGGCATGGTCGGCGCGGTCGATGTCGGCCTGGGCGGAGACGATGCGCGCCTCCTGCTCGGTGGCGCTGCGCTGGATCTGCAGCAGGCGCGGGCGCTGGATCAGCCCCTGGCGGACCAGCGGGCCGATGCTCGCCTCCTCCTGCCGGAAGCTCTCGAGCTGCTGACGCGCCGAGCGCAGCGTGCCCTCGGCGGCATCGCGGAGCGCAACCTGCTGCTCGATCCGGGCCTCAAGCACACTGATCTGACTCGCGAGGCTCGTCTGCCGGGCCTCGAACAGGGCGCGCTGGCCGGCGATCGCATCGCGCGCGCGGGGGTCGTCGGCGGCGAGCAGCTCCTGCGGGAAGACGATCTCGCGCAGCCGGGCGAGCTCGGCGGAGAGCCGCGCATCTTGTGCGAGCAGCGCCCAGCGCTGGCTGCGCAGGGCCTCGAGGTTGGCGCCGGACTGGATGTCGTCGAGCCGCATCAGCACCTGGCCGCGCTCCACCCGGTCGCCGTCGCGCACCAGGATCTCGCGGACGTAGCCGCCTTCCATGTGCTGGATGGTCCGGCGCTGGCCCTCGACCTTGATGACGCCGGGGGCGATCGCCGCCTCGGAGAGCGGGGCGAGGAGGGACCAGGCGGCGAAGCCGCCGAAGAAGAAGAGGATGGCGATGAAGCCGAACAGCGTCGGCCCGCCCGTGCGCGGCCGCGGCGCGTCGAGGATCGGGTCGAGCGGCGGCCGCGGCAGTGCCCCTGCGCCGCCCTGGAAGGCGGCGGGCAGGGCGACGCCCCGCGGTGCCACCTCCTGCCGCGCGCCGGAGGGCGCCACCGCCGGCGGCCTGTCGGTGGCCGTCGCGGAGGACAGGGCGCCGATGGGATGCCGTTCGGCCAGGGCGGTGTCCGAAGGATTGGAGGTCGTGGTGGTGGTCATTGTGCGGCCCTCTGGCCTTCGAGGCGCGGCGTGGCGCCGGAGGCGGCCGGGGTGGCAGCGATCTCCTGCGGGCGAGCAGGCTGCATCAGGCGCTTGAGCACCTCGACGCGCGGGCCGAACATCTCGACTGCGCCGTCGCGCAGCAGCAGCACCTTGTCCACGCCCTGCACCAGCGTCGGGCGGTGCGAAACCAGCACCACGGTGGTGCCGCGCTGCTTGAGTTCGGCGAGGGCGCGCATCAGCCTCGCCTCGGCGTCGCCGTCGAGGTTGGAGTTCGGCTCGTCGAGGATGACGAGCTTCGGGTTGCCGAACATCGCCCGCGCCAGGCCGATGAGCTGGCGCTGGCCGCCGGAGAGATGCTGGCCGCCGTCGCCGATCTCCGTGTCGTAGCCTTGGGGCAGGCGCAGGATCATCTCGTGGCATCCGGCGAGCTTCGCGGCCGCGAACACCTCCTCGGGCTCGGCCTCGCCCATGCGGGCGATGTTGCGGAACACGGTGCCGTCGAACAGCTCCACGTCCTGCGGGAGGTAGCCGACGTGGCGGCCGAAATCCTCGCGCATCCAGGTATAGACGTCGGCGCCGTCGAGCCGGACGTTGCCCGCCGTGGGCTGCAGCGTGCCGATCAGCAGCCGGATCAGCGTGGTCTTGCCGGCCGCAGAGGGCCCGATCACGGCCAGGCTCTCGCCTGCGGCAAGCGAGAAGTTCACCCCCTTGATGATCGCCACGGGCTGGCCCGGGAAGGCGTAGGAAACCCGCTCCACCGTGAGCCGCCCCGTGGGCTCGGGCAGCGGCAGGCCAGGTGGGCGCAGACGCGGGAGGGTGAGGAAGGCGTTCAGGCGGCGGAAGCTCTGCCGCGCCTGGACGAGCTGCTTGTAGCCGCCGATCAGCTGCTCCACCGGCGCGAGGGCCCGGCCCATGATGATCGAGCCGGCGATCGAGGCGCCTGCGGTGAGCTCCTGCCGCAGCACCAGATAGGCGCCGGTGCCGAGAACGCCGATCTGCACGGCGAGTCGCATGAACTTGGTGATCGCCAGGAGCACCGCCGCCCGGTCCGAGGCCGCGCTCATATAGGGCGCCGCCTCGCTCACCGATTCGCGCCAGCGGCTCATCACCGCCGGCAGCATGCCCATGCTGTCGATCACCTCGGCGTTGCGCACGATGGAGTCTGCCCGCCGCTGGGTTGCCATCGTCGCGGTGTTGGCCTGGCGCAGCAGGCCCGCGGTGGTGACCTCGTTGAGGATGGTCAGGGCGAACAGGAGCAGCGCGCCGAGCAGCGCGATCCAGCCCAGCGTCGGGTGCAGGGCGAAGATCACCAGGAGGTAGATCGGCACCCAGGGCACGTCGTAGAGGGCGAGCGCCCCCTGCGAACTGAGGTAGTTGCGGCAGACGGCGAGGTCGCGCAGCGCCTCCATCCGGTAGGCGCGGCCCCGGAGCTGGCTCTCCACCGCGCGGATGAAGCCTTCCGGGGCGACCTTGTGCTCCGTCCAGGCGGCGATGCGGTGCATCACCTTGGCGCGGGTGGCCTCGAGCAGGGCGAGCAGGCCGATCGCTGCGATCGCGATCAGGGTCAGGTAGAGCAGGGTGTCGATGCTGCGGGTCGAGAGCACCCGGTCGAACACCTGCATCATGTAGATCGAGACGGTGAGCTGGAGCAGGTTCACCACCCCGCTGAACAGCCCGACCGCCCAGAACTGCCGCTTGCAGGCCTGGAGCGCCGCGGCGAGCGGCGTGTCTTTCCTTTGCTCGCCGAACATGCCCGTTGGCTGGGCACGGTTGCCGAAGAACATCGCCACCCCCCTTTCTTCAGCCCCCGAACGCCGCGAGCAGCCGGGCCAGGATCTCGGGATGGCCGTGCATCCAGCCGGCAACGATCGCAGCAAGGCCCAGGGCAAGCAAGTTGGCCAGGACCAGCGACGCGAAGCCGGGCGGGCGGGGATGGCGGCCGAGATACTCGGCGACGGCTTCGGCGCGGATCTCCTCGATCCGATTGTGCACCAGGCGGAAGGAGTATTCGTGGAGGTCCCGCGTGGCCTGCTCGCGCAGCCGCTCGATCGCCTCGGCAGTCGGCGGGGAGGCAGGCGCCTCGCCCTTCGCGGTGGCGGCCTCATGCGCCTCGACGGCCAGGGCATAGGCGAGCAGCTCGGCCAGCCGCTCGTCGCCGCGTCCGGTGCGGAACGCAGCGAGCCGCGGCGCCGCCGGGGCAGCGGCGTCCTCCGGGCGGGCCACGGCGATGCCGGTTGCCGCGACTGACTCGGGCGGACGCGAGGCGGCCTGGGGGTCCGGCCGCAAGGTCTCCACAGATGACGCCATCAGGGGCATCCACTCCAGGACTGGGAATAAGAACAAAACAAAGAGACGGGGCCTGGGGGGAAGGCTCGGCCCGCGCAACAACCGGTGAACACGCGCTATCATTCCGCGGGTGGCCGGCCGTCCCCATGCGTGGTAGCACGCAAGGCTGGGTTTCCGCACCGGGAGTCACATGGTGTTCCGCCGCAGTCAAGCTTTCCCTTGGGGAATCGCGGGTCTGGTCGGTACCGTTCTGGTTACCGGGGCGGCCACCCCGGAAGCGCAGGCGCAGGTTTTTCCGGCGGAATCGACCGCTCGGGGGGTCACGGTGACCACGCGGCCTCGGCCGGAATACGATCCGCTCGGCGTCCGGATCGGCGCCTTCCGGCTCGACGCGTCGGCCGAGCTCGGGCTCGGTTACGACGATAACGTTTTCGGGACCCGGAACAACCGTACCGGCGACGGCTTCTTCGACTGGAACCTCCGGGCTGGGTTGGAGAGTGACTGGACTCGCCATGGGGTCGGGGTGACGGCAAGCGTCGCGGAGCGGCGCTACTTCTCCGAGACACCGCTCAACTGGACCGACTGGTCGGTCGGCGCCTTCGGGCGCCTGGACATCGGTGGCGTGTCCAGCATCGAGGCCCGCTACAGCCACCAGCGCCTGCACCTCGACGTCACCAGCATCGACGTGCAGCAGGCGGGCGTGGGGCAGCCGTCACCATACGATGTGGACGAGTTTCGGATCACAGGAAATACAAGACTCAATCGGTTGGCGCTCACAGGCCTTCTGAGCTACCAGATTTACCAGTTCGACAACGTCGAGATCGGCGGGGTGACTCAACCCCTGGACGAGAACAACTATCAGACCTGGCTCGCGGTGGTCGGCGCCGGCTACGCCTTTGCGCCTGGACGCCTGGGCACGCTGGTCGCCCGGATCCAGGACATCCGCTACGACAAGGCGATCTCCCGTGGGCGCGACAGCTTCACCTGGGAGGTGCTGGTCGGCTTCCAGTACGACTTCGACGGCGTCTGGCAGGCCCGCGCCGGGGTCGGCTACCGGCAGCGCAACTACGACTCGCCCACGATCAAGAACCTGGAAGGGCCTGCCTTCGAGGGACAGGTGATCTGGGCGCCGAGCCAGATCACCACCGTCACCCTGGGATTCCGGCGCACCATCGAGGAATCCATCAACCGCAACCAGGTTGGTTACAACCGAACCCTGGTCCAGGCCAATGTGGACCATGAGTTGCGGCGCAATGTGATCCTCGGGCTCGAACTCGGCGCCATCTGGCTCGATTATCAAGGATCCAACCTGAGCGCGACCGATGGTTACCTCATTCTGACCGGTCGCTGGCTGCTCAACCGCAACATGGCGCTGACCGCGAGCTACCAGTACGTCAACCGCTTCCAGGCCAATGGCGGGGCGGAGCAGTACTACCGCAACCTGTTCCAGGTCGGCGTGCGGTTTGCCATTTGACCCGAGGCTGCGGGAGGGCGAGACGGACCGGGTAAGGCTGCTCGGGCTGGAGTTCGATGCGCTCGACCTGGCCGGAGCGTTGCGGGCGATCGCGGCGCGACCGGCCGATGCCCCCTTCGCCTATGTGGTGACGCCCAACGCGGACCATCTCGTGCGGCTGGCGCGTGAGCCGGATCGGCTCGGCCCGCTCTACCACGGGGCATGGCTTCGGCTGCTGGACAGCCGGGTGGTGGCGCGGCTGGCGCGGGCGTTCGGCTTGCCGGTGCCGCCGGTCGTCCCCGGCAGCGACCTGACGGCAGCGCTGCTCGCCCCGGCGGATCGCGAGGCAGCGTCGGCGATCGCGCCAGGCGAGCGGGTGGCGATCCTCGGCATGACGCCGGAGCAGGTCGCGACCCTGGCGGCGCGCACGGGCCTCTCCGCAATTGCCCATCACGACCCGCCGATGGGCTTCGAGCGCGACCCGGCGGCGATGGAGGCGGCGTTGCGCTTCGTCGAGCGCGCGGAGGCGCGCCTCACCTTCCTCGCCGTCGGCTCGCCGCGGCAGGAGATGGTGGCGCGGCGGCTGGCCGAGCGGGGACAGGCGCGCGGCACCGCGCTGTGCATCGGGGCGAGCCTGCTCTTCCTCATCGGGGCGGAGCGCCGGGCCCCGCTGGCGGTACAGCGGGCGGGGATGGAATGGCTCTGGCGGCTGGCCCAGGACCCGCGGCGGCTGGCGCGGCGCTATCTGAGGGACGATCCGGCGATCCTGGCGCTGCTGTGGAAGGAGGCCCGGGCGGCCCGGCGCCGCTCGGCCTGAGGCGCCTTGCCCGCTGCCGCCAGCCTCGGCATGTCGGATTTGGTCGGGGGCGGGAGCGGCGGCAGCGCTCGCCTAGGCATCGGCCGCCGCGCGCGAGGCAGGCGGGGCTTGGCGTTTTCCCATTCCTCCACGGCTCCGCGGCTTGCGCCGATCCGGCGGAGGCGCGGCGTGGGCGGTCGCGTCCCGGGTCGGTCTTCGATGTGGCCTGCTATTGCGCTGCGCCGGCGTTCGACTCGGTGGCAGCGCCCGCCGACGGGCGCAGCGGGGTCGGGCCGCGTGCGGCGGCCCCGGTCAGGCCGGCACCGGAGGAGGCGGCGATCCGCGGCCGCGGCTCCACCTGGCGCCGGGTGATCTCGGGGGCGAGGTCGGCAAGATCGAGATAGGCGTCCGCCTGGCGGCGCAGCTCGTCGGCGATCATCGCCGGCTGGGTCCGGATCGTCGAGACCACGGTGACGCGCACGCCGCGCCGCTGCACCGCCTCGACGAGGCGGCGGAGGTCGCCGTCGCCGGAGAAAACCACCGCGTGGTCGAGCCTCGGGGCGAGTTCCATCACGTCCACCGCGAGCTCGATGTCGATGTTGCCCTTGACCCGCCGCTTGCCGGTGGCGTCGGTGAACTCCTTGGCGGGCTTGGTCACCACGGCATAGCCGTTGTAGCCGAGCCAGTCCACGAGCGGGCGGAGGGGCGAATACTCCTCCGTCTCGAGCAGCGCCGTGTAGTAGTAGGCGCGCACCAGAGTGCCCTGCTTGCGGAAATACGCGAGGAGGTTCTTGTAATCCACGTCGAATCCCAGGGTGCGGGACGCGGCGTAGAGGTTCGCCCCATCGATGAAGAGGGCGAGACGTTCGTTCCGCTCGAAATGCAAGGTAGTGGTCGTCCGTCCGGGGGCATCGTGGCCCACCGGGACGGTGGGCCCTCATTGAACGCGGAACATAGCTCTTCGTTGCGTGAATGGAAACACGAAATCGTGAGTCAATCAACTCGTGATGGCAGGATCGCCCTGCGTGCAACCGAGGACGTCCTGGTCGCGATCGGCGCGAACCTTCCGGGGCCGGACGGGGCGCCACCGCTCGAGACCTGCCGCCGCGCTGCCGCCGCGCTCGATCGGGTCATGCCGGGGCTGCGGCTGATCGCCCTTTCGGGCTGGTGGGCGTCAGACCCGGTGCCCCCCCAGCCGGGGGCGCCACGCTTCGTCAATGGCGTGGCGCGGCTGCGGCAGGGAAGGGGAGTGCCGCCGCCCGACCCGGCGGCGCTGCTCGGCGCCCTGCACCGGCGAGAGGCGGAGGCGGGGCGAACGCGGCCCTACCCGAACGCGCCGCGCAGCCTCGATCTGGACCTGATCGCCTGGGGCGGGCTGGTGCGCGACGCGCCGGACCCGGTGCTGCCGCACCCACGCGCCCATGGGCGAGGCTTCGTGCTCTACCCGCTGGCCGAAGTGGCGCCGGGCTGGCGGCATCCGCGCCTCGGCCTCTCCGTCGAGGCGTTGATCGCAGCGCTGGTGGCGGCGGGCGAGGCACCGCCGGAGCGGTTGCCGGACTGGACGTGATGCCCCGACGACCGACCGCCGGCCTCCGGCGCCTCCGGCGCGGCCGGCCGGCGGCCCGCGAAGGGCTGGCGATGGCTGCGTGGAGCGCCTTGCACCGCCGCTGCACGCTGGCTATCTGGAAGGTTCACCCGTGATTCGACGCCCCCGCTCCCCCGGGGAGGCGCCTTCCGCGATCGGAGCCGAGCACCGCACATGGCCCGCGTAACCGTCGAGGACTGCATCCTCAAGGTCCCCAACCGCTTCGAACTCGTCCTCTACGCCGCTCAGCGCGCGCGCAACATCAGCCGCGGGGAGGAGATCCTCGTCGATCGTGACAACGACAAGAATCCGGTCGTTGCCCTGCGCGAGATCGCCGAGGGGCTGCTCGATCTCTCCGCCCTTGAGGCCGACCTGGTGAAGTCCCTCCAGCGCGCGCCCGAGCCGGAGCCCGCCGACGAGGAGGTGCTCGACCTGATCGCCACCGACGAGAACATCTTCGGCGTGATGGACGTGAGCGACGACCAGCAGTTGCCCGAGGCCAGCGGCGGCGGCGGCGGAGGCGAGGAACTCTCGGCCGAGGAGATCGAGGCAGCGATCGCCGCGGAGCTCGGCGGCGGCGGAGGCGGCGGCGACGCAACCAAGCGCTGAGGCCGGTTCGCCATGACGACGGCGCGCGACGCCCGGGCCGAGGTCCCGGTGCCACGCGCGCCGGAGGGACTCTCCGGCGGGGTCGTGGCAGAGGCGCGGGTGCCGGCCGTGCCACCCGCAGCCGATCCGGACGCGATGGCGGCGGCGCTGCTGCGGCGGCTCGCAGCGAACGACCCCAAGGCCGACATCGGGCTGGTGGAGGCCGCCTACCGCTTCGCCGCCGAGGCGCACGCCGGGCAGCGGCGCGAGAACGGCGACCCCTACATCACCCATCCGCTCGCGGTGGCGGAGATCCTCGCCGACTATCGGCTTGACGTCGGCACGATCGCGACCGCGCTGCTGCACGATGTCGCCGAGGACACCCCGGTCGGGCTGAAGGAAATCGAGAAGCGCTTCGGCGGCGAGGTGGCACGCCTCGTGGACGGCGTGACCAAGCTGACGCGGCTGGAGCTGCAGTCGGAGCGCACCAAGCAGGCGGAGAATTTCCGCAAGCTGGTGCTGGCGATGAGCGAGGACATCCGCGTCCTGCTCGTCAAGCTCGCCGACCGGCTGCACAACATGCGCACCCTGGATCACATCGCCCAGCCGGAGCGCCGCCGTCGCACCGCGCGCGAGACGATGGAGATCTATGCGCCGCTTGCCGAGCGCATCGGCATGGAGGCGCTGAAGACCGAGCTGGAGACGCGGGCCTTCCGGGAGCTGAACCCGGATGCCTGGGCGACGATCGCGGCGCGGCTCTCCTTCCTGCGCGGCCAGGGCGCCGACCTGATCGCCGAGATCGAGGACGACCTCCGCCGCGTGCTGGCGGAGGCGGAGGTGCCCTTCATCGAGGTGCAGGGGCGGGAGAAGGCGCCCTACTCGATCTGGCTGAAGATGCAGCGGAAGAACGTGGCGTTCGAGCAGCTCTCGGACATCATGGCCTTCCGCGTCATCGTGCCCGACAAGGCGGACTGCTACGCCGCGCTCGGCGCGGTCCACTCCGCCTACCGGGTCGTCCCCGGGCGGTTCAAGGACTACATCTCGACCCCCAAGACCAACGGCTACCAGAGCCTGCACACCGGCGTGACCGTGCCGGAGCGGCGCAACGCCAAGATCGAGATCCAGATCCGCACCCGCGAGATGCACGAGATCGCGGAGTACGGCGTCGCGGCGCACTGGGCCTACAAGCAGGGCGGCGAGGCGGCGGCGCGCGAGCAGGGCCGCCGCTACCCCTGGGTGCGGGCGCTGCTGGAGATCCTCGAGAACGCCGCCGAGCCGCAGGAATTCCTCGAGCACACCAAGCTCGAGCTGCACCGCGACCAGGTCTTCTGCTTCACGCCCAAGGGCGACCTGATCGAGCTGCCGCGTGGCGCGACGCCAGTGGACTTCGCCTACCAGGTGCACAGCGAGGTCGGCGATTCCTGCGTCGGCGCCAAGGTCAATGGCCGCATCGTGCCGCTCCGGCACCAGCTCGAGAACGGCGACCAGGTCGAGATCATCACCGCACGCGGCGGCACGCCCAACCCGGCCTGGGAGCGCTTCGTCGTCACCGGCAAGGCGCGGGCGCGCATCCGCCGCTTCGTCCACGCCCGCCAGCGCCAGGAGCAGCAGGAGAACGGCCGCGCCGCGGTGGCCAAGGCGTTCCGCCAGGAGGGGCTCGACTTCTCCGAGAAGCTGGTCGAGCCGGCGCTGAAGGTGCTCAAGCAGCCGGATCTCGACGCGCTGTGGCACGCTGTCGGATCGGGCAGCATCAGTGCGCGGGAGGTGGTCCACGCCGCGGTGCCGGAGCTGCGTACGCCGCCGCGCCCGGCCGGTGCGCTGACGCTTGCGCGGCCGCGCGGCCGGCTCGGGACCGGCCCGCTGCTGACCGCCCAACCGGCGGCCGAGGGCAAGGCGGATCTGCGCGGCGGCTGTGGCTTTTACACCACACCGCGCCACCGA
>JADGHI010000047.1 GCA_019689515.1 Acetobacteraceae bacterium
CTTCCTGGTCATGGGGGGCGCCTACTTTATCTGCGGGCTACAGCTCGTCTTCCTCACCACCCACCTGCCCTCCTATCTCACGCTCTGCGGCATGGACCCGATGCTGGGGGCGCAGGCGCTGGCGGTGATCGGCGGGTTCAACGTGCTGGGCAGCCTGTTCTTCGGCTGGGCAGGCGGACGCTGGTCCAAGACCGCGCTGCTCGGCGGCCTCTATCTCACACGCTCGGTCGTGCTCGCCTGGTACTTCGCCACGCCGCCGACGCCCGAATCCACCCTCATTTTCGCGGCGGTGATGGGGTTCCTCTGGCTCGGCGTGGCGCCGCTGATCGCGGGCGCGGTGGTCGAGATGTTCGGGCTGCGCTGGCAGGCGATGATCCAGGGCATCGCCTTCACCAGCCACCAGATCGGCAGCTTCCTCGGCGCCTATGGCGGCGGACTGCTGTTCGACGCGATGGGGTCCTACGACCTGGCGTGGAAGCTCGGGGTCGGCATGGGGATCGTGGCGGGGACCGCCCAGCTCATCGGCGCCCTGCCCCGCTGGCCGGGGGCGCCCAGAACCGCGCCGGGCTGAGGGCGCCGCAACCGGGCGGGCCGAGCGGGCGGGCAGCGCGGTCGCCCCGGCCCCGCTCTGCTCAGGCCCCGGCGCAGTGCGCGCAGCGCCCCTCGATCTCCACCGTCGCGCGGATGGCCGTGAAGCCGGCCCGGGACGCGGCGGCCGCCACGGCGCGGGCAACGGCGGCGTCGGTCAGCTCCAGGGTCGCGCCGCAGCTCCGGCAGATGAGGAACTGGTGCGGGTGGTCGTGGGCGCCGTCGCAGGCGCAGTCGAGGGGGTGGTCCTCGGCCTCGCTGCAGCCGATGAAGGCGTTCAAACGCTCGATCTTGTGGATCAGCCCCTGCTCCAGCAGGAAATCGAGCGCGCGATAGACGGTCGGCGGCGCCGCCCCCGGCCGCTCCGCCTTCAGCCGGTCGAGCAGCGCATAGGCGCCGACCGGCTGCGGGGCCGCCTCCAGCACCAGCCGCAGCACCTGCCGGCGGAGTTCGGTCAACTGGGCGCCGCGGCGGGAGCAGGCCGCGGCGGCCCGGTCCAGCGCCGCCTCCACCGCCGCCGTCGCCGCTCCGCCCTGGCTGCCGCCCGTGTCCATCCGCCGGGTCCCTCCCCTGCGATCATCCGCCTTCCGCAGTATATAGAGGCATGAGCGACATCACGACGCCCATCGCCGAACCCTCCGACCGCGCCCGGCTGCTGGATGCCGTGCGGTTCGATTCCCGTGGCCTCGTCCCGGTCGTGGCGCAGCAGCACGATACGGGCGAGGTGCTGATGCTAGCCTGGATGAACCGCGCCGCCCTCGCCGAGACGCTGGCGACGGGCCGCGTGACCTACTACTCCCGCTCGCGCGACGCGCTGTGGCGCAAGGGGGAGACCAGCGGGCAGGTCCAGCGCCTGGTGGATCTGCGGCTGGATTGCGACGGCGACACGCTGCTCGCACTGGTGGACCAGGCCGGGGTCGCCTGCCATACGGGGCGGCGGAGCTGTTTCTCCTGGGCGCTGCGCGAGGGCGAGGTGCGCCCGATCGCGGAGCCGCAGGTTGATCCGAAGGCGCTCTACGGCGGGTGACAGGGCAGGACTCGCCGAGGCGGTCCGGTACCCGCCCGCGGGAAGCCGGGCTTTCGTCTGCGTCCCTGGCTCCGTATCCATAGGCGCATGGCCGTCCCCCCTTCCCCGCTCCGTTTCGAGCTCCTGCGCGGCGCGGCGCTCGCCCCCTGGCTCGACCAGGCGGCGCGGCTGCGCATCGCGGTGTTCCGCGAATGGCCCTATCTCTACGACGGCGACGAGGCCTATGAGCGCCACTACCTCGCGACCTATGCCGAGAGCCCCGGGGCGGCACTGATCGCGGCGATCGCGCCCGGCGATCAGGTCGTCGGCATCTCCACCTGCCAGCCCATGACCGAGGCCGCGGCGCCGGTGCGTGCGCCCTTCGAGGCGCACGGCCTCGATCCGCGGCGCTTCTGCTACTTCGGCGAATCCGTCCTGCTGCCGGAATGGCGTGGGCATGGCGCGGGCGTGCGCTTCTTCCAGGAGCGCGAGGCCCATGCGCGCGACACGCTTGGCCTCGACTACGCCGCCTTCTGCGCCGTGCTGCGCGACCCGGACGATCCGCGCCGGCCGAAGGACTACGCACCGCTCGACGGGTTCTGGCGCCGCCGCGGCTACACGCCCTATCCGGACCTGCGCTGCGTCCTCTCCTGGCGCGAGATCGGCCAGGCGGAGGAGACGCCGCACGAACTGTCCTTCTGGATCAAGCCGCTCACCGAGGGGGTGCCCCTGCCGTGAACCGCCGCCTGCTCCGCCTCGGCCTGTTGCAATACCCGGTCGAGCGGCCGGCGAGCGTCGCCGCCTGGGCGGCGAAGCTCGACCGCTGGCTGGCCGAGGGACGCGCCGCAGGGGGTGAGCTGCTGGTGCTGCCGGAATATGCCTGCGTCGAGCTGGGCCCTGCCCTCTCCGGCCGGGACGAGCCGGACGAAGCCGCCGAGCTCGCCGCGATGGCCGCGGCCGCGGAGGAGATCCTCGCCGCGATGCGCGAGGCCGCGCGCCGCCATTCCGTCTGGCTGCTGCCCGGCTCCTTGCCGATGCGCGACGGCGCTTCCAACCGCGTGGTCAACCGCGCGCCGCTGATCACGCCGGAGGGCCTGCTCGCGCACCAGGAGAAGCGCATGATGACGCGCTTCGAGGCCGAGCGCTGGGGTGTCTCCAGCGGGGCCGATCCGGGGGTGTTCGACACGCCCTGGGGCCGGATCGGCGTCTCGATCTGCTACGACGTGGAGTTCCCGAAGCACGTCCGCACGCAGGTCGCGGCCGGCGCCTGGCTGATCCTCGCCCCCACCTGCACGGACTCCATGCACGGCTTCAATCGCGTGCGCTTCGCCGCTCAGGCCCGCGCGCTGGAGAACCAGTGCTACGTCGCCATCACGCCGACGGTGGGCGAGGCGCCCTGGTCCGCCGCGCTTGACCAGAACCGCGGCTTCGCCGCGGTCTTCGGCCCGGTGGACCGAGGCTTCCCGGAGGACGGGGTGCTGGCGCGCGGGCCCCTCGACATGCCGGGCTGGGTGTTCTGCGACCTCGACCCGGCGCGGCTCGACGAGGTGCGCGAGCACGGCGCGGTGCGCAACCACCGCGACTGGCCGACGGTGCACTTCGCGACGCCCTTGCCTGCGCGCTTCGCGTGACCCTGGTCTATCTCGTCGCTGGCGAGGCCTCGGGCGACGCGCTCGGCGCGCGGCTGATCGCGGCGCTGCGGGCGCGGCGGCCGGACCTCGAATTCGCCGGCATCGGCGGCGAGCGGATGGCGGAACAGGGCCTCGCCTCCCTGTTCCCGATGCGCGAGCTGGCGCTCATGGGCCTGCTGGAGGTGCTGCCGAACATCCGCCGCCTCGCGCGGCGGCTGCGCGAAGCAGCCGAGGATGTGGCGGCGCGCCGGCCCGCCGTGGTGGTGACAATCGATTCGCCGAGCTTCGCCATGCGCCTCGCCGGGCGGGTGAAGCCGCTCGGCATCCCGCTGGTGCATTATGTCGCACCGCAGGTCTGGGCTTGGCGCCCGGGGCGCGTCACGCAGATCCGCGAGCGGGTGGACCGCATCCTCGCCCTGCTGCCCTTCGAGCTGCCCTTCTTCGAGGCCGCCGGCATCCCCGTGACCTTCGTCGGCCATCCGGTGCTGGAGAGCGGCGCCGATGGGGGCAATGCCGCGCGCTTCCGCGCCGCGCACGGCATCGCGCCGGGCGAGCGCGTGGTGGTGGCGATGCCGGGCAGCCGGCGGATGGAGGCGAGTCGCCTGCTGCCGGCGTTCGGCGAGGCACTGCGGTTGGCCGCAGAGCGCGTGCCCGGGCTGCGCCCGGTGGTGCCGGTGGCCGGCGTCGTCGAGGGCGCCGTGCGCAAGGCGGCGGCGTCCTGGCCGGTGGCGCCGATTCTGGTCGCCACGCCGGGCGACAAGCACGACGCCTTCGCGGCAGCCGAGGCGGGGCTGATCAAGAGCGGCACCTCCTCGCTGGAGATGGCCGTGGCGGGGGTGCCGCATGTCGTGGCCTACCGGGTCAACCCGGTGACGGCGGCGATCGTGCGGCGGCTGGTGCGGGTACCCTATGCCTCGCTGGTGAACCTGCTGAACGAGGCGCCCGTGGTGCCGGAATACCTTCAGGAGAACTGCACGGCGCCGGCGCTGGCGGAGGGTCTGATACGGCTGTTGAGCGAACCGGCAGCAGCGGCGGCGCAGCGCGAGGGGTTCGCGGCCGCACTGGCGCGGCTCCGCCCGCCACAGGGCCGGCCGAGCGACGCGGCGGCGGAGGCGGTGCTCCAGGTGCTGGCCAGGCAGGGGGAGGCAGTGGGATGACGGAACCGGACGACGCGCCGGAGATGCGGGCAGAGATCGTCCGGCTCGCGCAGGCGCTCGACGCGGCGGGCATGATGCCCTCGAAGTCGGGCAACCTGTCCTGCCGTGCCGGCGACGGGATGCTGATCACGCCGTCCGGCCTGCCCTACGCCGTGATGACGCCGGGCGACCTGGTCTGGCTCGGGCCGGACGGGCAGGTGCGGTCGGGCGGCAAGCCTTCCTCGGAATGGCGGCTGCACCAGGCGATTTACCGCGCCCGGCCGGAGGTCGCGGCGGTGGTACACACCCACAGCCCGAAGGCCACCGCGCTCTCCTGCGCGCGGCGCGGCATCCCGGCCTTCCACTACATGGTGGCGCTGGCGGGCGGGAGCGACATCCGGTGCAGCGACTATGCCACCTTCGGCACGGCCGAGCTGGCCGAGGCGACGCTGCGGGCGCTCGAAGGGCGGCGCGCCGCGCTGCTCGCCAACCACGGCGTCGTCGCGGTGGGCGCAAGCCTCGCCGCGGCCTACACGCTGGCGCTGGAGGTCGAGAACCTGGCGGGCCAATACCTCGCCCTGCTGGCCTCGGGCCTCACGCCGGTGGTGTTGGACGACGCCGAGATGGCCGAGGTGCTGGCGCAGTTCGGCGCCTACAAGCGCCTCGGATAAGCCGCGCTTGCCCTGGGAAACACACCCAGGCGCGGATCGCCGTCCCGGAAATGCCTGGTTCCGTGTCGGGACGGCTGGGGGCTAGTCCGGCCCGAACAGCCCCGAGGCCTCCGCCTTCGCCCGGCTTGCCGCGATCGAGTCCAGCACCCGGAGCCCCGCCTCCAGCGCCCGCCGGCCCGCAGCGCCGTCCACCACCACCGGCGCGCCGTCGAGACAGCTCGCGACGAAGGCGCGCAGCTCGGCCTCCAGCGAGTCATGGTCCTGCCAGCTATGCGTCTCGATGCCGAACTCCGGCATGGCGGGCAGCGCCTCGCCGGCATCCCTGCGCACCAGGTGGAGGCTGCGGGCGAGGAAGTCGGCGTTGAGGTAGCCGCGCGTCCCGAACACCCGTAGCTTGCGCTCCATCCTGAGGCTCACGCGGCTCGCCGTGATCGTCGCCGCCGCGCCATTGGCGAAACGCAAGCGGGCATTGGCGATATCGGTGTGCGCCGACATGACTGGCGCGCCGACGGCGTCCACCGCCTCCAGCTCGCTCTCAACGAGGACGAGCATCAGGTCCAGGTCATGAATCATCAGGTCCAGCACGACCGAGATATCGAGGCTGCGCGGCCGGAACGGCGCGATGCGCACCGCCTCCAGGTAGAGCGGCCGGCCGATCCATTCACGCAACACGCCGCCGCCCGCGCCCGGGCCGGTGCCACAGAGCAGCTGCAGCGCGGCGGAGAACCGCTCCAGATGGCCGACCTGCAGCACCACCTTCCGGTCCCACGCCAGGGCGATCAGCGCATCGGCCTCGGCGAGGGTGGCGGCGACCGGCTTCTCCACCAGCACATGCCGGCCGGCCTTGATCGCGGCGCCGGCCAGCTCGGCGTGAAACCGTGTCGGTGCCGCCACCACGAGCGCATCGGAGGCGGCGATCAGCGCCTCGGCGGACTCCATCGCGGGCGCGCCGACCTCCGCGGCGACTGCCGCGCCACGCGCCGGATCGGCGTCGAACACGCCGGAGAGCCGCGCGCGCGGCACCGCGGAAGCGAGCTTGAGCGCGTGGAATCGGCCGAAATGACCGACCCCGAGCACGCCGACGGAAAGCACCATGCTGCAATTCCCTGGGGCTGGGCCGTCTCCTAGCAGCCCCGGCCCTGGGGTTGCATCCCCCCTGCGCCGCTGTCAGATACCGGCGGGACGCTAGTGCCCGGGGAGCCCCTTCGCCCGATGATGCATTTCGCGCGCTGGAAGACCGCCGCGATCCTGGCTGTCTGCCTGCTCGGCGCGCTGCTCTGCGTGCCGAACCTGATTCCGCGTTCGGCCTTTCCCGATTGGTTCCAGGCCCGGCAGATCCATCTCGGCCTCGATCTGCGCGGCGGCTCCTACCTGCTGCTCGAGGTGGACACGAGCGCGATCCTGCGCGAGCGCCTGAACGCGCTGGAGGACGCCGTGCGGACCGGCGCTGCCCGGGCCAATCCGCGCATCCTCTACTCCGGCCTTTCCGCGAACATGGCGGAGCGGCGGGTGTCGGTGCGCGCCTCTGACCCGGGTCGCGCCCAGGACCTCGCGCGCATCCTGCGCGAGGCGGCGGTGCAGGTCCCGGTCGGCGGTGGGCTGACGCAGCCCGACATCGAGGTCCAGGCGCAGCCCGACGGCACGGTCACCGCCACGCTGACCGAGGCCGGGCTGCGTGCCCGCTCCACCGGCGCGGTCGAGCAATCCATCGAGATCGTCCGCCGCCGCATCGACGAGAGCGGCCTGGTGGACGCCCTGGTCGCACGCCAGGGCCAGAGCCGCGTCCTGGTCCAGCTCCCCGGTGTCGAGGACCCGAACCGGATCAAGGAGCTGCTCGGCAAGACCGCGCGGATGACCTTCCACCTGCTCGACGAGACCGCGGACCTGTCGCGCGCGACGCCGCCGCCCGGGGTGCTGTTCCTGCCGGGCGACCGCCCGGGCGAGCGCTATGCGGTGCGCCGGCAGGTCGCGGTGGACGGGGCGAACCTCACCGATGCGCGCGCCGCGCAGGACAGCCGCACCGGCGAGTGGGTGGTGAATTTCCAGTTCGACAGCATCGGCGCCCGCCGCTTCGGCGAGGTGACGCGTCAGAATGTCGGCCGCCCCTTCGCCATCGTACTGGACGACAAGGTGATCTCCGCCCCGGTGATCCGCGAGCCGATCACGGGCGGCCGCGGGCAGATCAGCGGCAGCTTCACCGCCGCCTCGGCGAACGACCTCGCCGTGCTGCTGCGTGCCGGCGCCCTGCCCGCGCCGCTCACCGTGGTGGAGGAGCGGACCGTCGGGCCGGAGCTCGGGGCGGACGCGATCCGGGCGGGCATCCTGGCGATGGCGGCCGGGACGATCTTCGTCTTCCTCTACATGGCCCTCGCCTACGGGCTGCTCGGCTGGTTCGCCGACCTCGCCCTGGTGGTCAACATCCTCCTGGTGCTGGCGGTGCTGTCGCTCCTGGAGGCGACGCTCACCCTGCCGGGAATTGCCGGCATGGTGCTCACCCTGGGCACCGCGCTGGACGCCAACATCCTGATCAACGAGCGCATCCGCGAGGAGGTCAAGAACGGCCGCACGCCGATCGCGGCGCTGGAGGCAGGCTTCGTCAAGGCCAGCGGCACGATCATGGATTCGAACCTGACCAACCTGTTCGCCATGGTCTGCCTCTACATCTTCGGCTCCGGGCCGGTGAAAGGCTTCGCGGTCACGGTCGCCCTCGGCACGATCATCCAGATGTGGACCGCGACGACGCTGGTCCGGATGATGGTGGCCTACTGGTACCGCTGGACCCGGCCCAAGGAGCTGCCGGTGCTCGAGAAGCCCGGCGCGTCCCTGTACGAGAAGCTGCGCCGGCCGCTGTTCCGCCTGGTGCCGGATGTCACGAACATCCCCTTCATGCGCGGCGCGCGGGCGGGCCTCCTCGCCTCGGCGATCCTTTCGACCGCGTCCGTGGTCCTCGCCTTCTATCCCGGCCTCGAGAAGGGCATCGACTTCAAGGGCGGCATCGAGATGGAGGCGCGCACGCCGGCGCCGGTGGAGATCGGTGTCGTCCGGGCTGCGACCGCCGGCCTGCCTTTCGGCGACGTGACGGTGCAGCAGTTCGGCGATCCCACGAGCTTCGCGCTGCGCCTGCCCGTGCAGGCGGACGAGGCCGCCACGCAGCGCGCGGTCAACGGGGTGCGCGGCGCGCTGGAGCAGGCCGTGCCAGGGTCCCGCATCCTGCGGGTGGAGGCGGTGGGCAATCGCGTCTCGGGCGAGTTGTTCCGCGGCGGGCTGATCGCCCTTGGCCTCAGCATGCTCGTGATGATGTTCTACATCTGGTTCCGCTTCGAGTGGCAGTTCGGCCTCGCCGCGATCATCACGCTGATCCTCGACACCACCAAGGTGGTCGGTTTCATGGCGCTGACCTCGCTGCTCGGCTTCGGCATCGAGTTCAACCTGACCACCGTCGCCGCGATCCTGACCGTCATCGGCTTCTCGGCCAACGACAAGGTCGTGGTGTTCGACCGGATGCGGGAGAACCTGCGCAAGTTCAAGCAGATGCCGCTGCAGCAGCTCGTGGACCTCTCGATCAACGAGACGCTGAACCGCTCGCTCGGCACCTCGATGACGCTGCTGCTCTCGGCGGTGCCGCTGGCGATGTTCGGCGGCGAGACACTCTCGGGTTTCGCCTGGGTGATGCTGTTCGGCATCGTGGTCAGCGCATCATCCTCGGTGTTCATCGCGGCGCCGATCGTGCTGTTCACCGGGCGGCGAGCGCTGCGGCCGGATACCCCGCCTGGCGGCGGACCGGTCGGCGGCGGTACCGGCAGGGGCAGGCCGGAACGGGCGGCCGCTGAAGGCCGGGAGGTCGAGAAGGTGGCGGCGCGCGCCGCCAAGGCGTGACGTGCCCGGCGGCGCGGCCCCGCCGCACCCGCCCCCACCCCCCGTCCTCGGTGGATGCGGCGCGGCGGCAGCCGCCGCGATCGCTTCGCTGCCGGCCCCGGCGGTCGCCCGGCCGCCGGCCAGCCTGACTCTCCTCGTCGGCGCCGATCCCGGAAGCCTCGCGGACCGCTGGGCGCGCGGCTTCGCGCCCTTCCTCGAGCGCCATTGGCCGCGCACCACCATCGCGGTGCGCAACCTGCCCGGAGAGCGCGGCTTCACCGCCGCGCGCGCCCTCGCCGAAGCGACGCCGGACGGGAGGACACTCGGCGTCATCTCCACCCCGGCCCTGATCGCGCGCTGCATCGAGCATGCCGAGGAGCCGCTGCTGGCACGGCTGGACCTGGTTGCCGCAGTGGCCGAGGAGCCCGTGGTGCTCGTCGCGGGGGCGGCGGAGGCAACCGGCGGAGGCGGGGCGGAGGCCAGACTTTCGTCGCTGCGGCGCCCCGCCGCCCCGGGAACGGACGGAAGGCTGCTCGGCACGCCGCCCCCGGGCGGCGCGGCGCAGCTCGGCGCGGCGATGCTCGGCACCGCTCTGCCGCTGCCGCGGCTTGCCTTCCCCAACGCCGCGGCGGCGCGCAGCGCGGTGATCGCCGGCAACCTCGCCGCCGCGCTGCTGCCGCTGCCCGATGCTATTCTGGGGCTGCGCGAGGGCAGGCTCCTCGGCCTCGCCATCGCGCGGGAGCGCCGCTACCCGCCGATGGCGGAGATTCCGACCTTCGCGGAGGCGGGCCTGCCACCGCTGCGCCTCGCCGACCATCGCGGCCTGGCCGCGCCGCGCGGCGTGCCGGAGGAACGTCTGGCCGCGCTGTCCGCTGCGCTCGGCGCCGCCGTGGCCGATCCGGAGTTCATCTCACGGGCGGAGGCGGGCGGCTACCAGCCGCACTACCTCTCCCGTGCGAGCTGGGCGCCGATCCTCGCCACGCTGACCGACACGCTGCGCCGGCGCTGGCAGCAGGATCCCTGGACCGCCCGCGAAGGCTGATCCGGCGTGCCCCCGCCGGCCGTCACGCGCCCGCGTAGCATTGCCGGTAGAGGGCGAGGATCTCCTCCGTCCCCGGCACGCGCGGGTTGTTCGCAGGGCTGCCGGAGGCCAGCGCCTGCTCGGCCATCTTCGGCAGCAGCGCGTTCCAGCGCGCCTCATCAATGCCGTAGGCGCGCGGCGTCGGCACCTCCAGGTCGCGGTTGAGCGCGCGTAGTTCCTCGACCAGCCGCGCCGCGGCGGACTGGTCGCCCTCGGCGGCGGAGGCGACGCCCATTGCCCGCGCCGCCTCGGCGTAGCGCGGCAGCGCGGCCGGCAGCGAATACTCGGTGACGGCGGGCAGCAGCATGGCGTTGGAGAGGCCGTGCGGGACGTGGAAATGTGCCCCGATCGGGCGCGACATGCCGTGCACCAGCGCCACCGAGGAATTCGAGAAGGCGAGGCCGGCGAGCGTCGCGCCGAGCATCATCGCCTCGCGCGCCTTGGCGTTACCCGGCTCGCGATAGACGGTGCGCAGATTGGGCGCGATGAGGCGCATGGCGCGCAGCGCGTACTCGTCCGCCTCCGGGTTCGCGCGCTTCGAGACGAAGGCCTCCAGCGCGTGGGTGAGGCTGTCGATGCCGGTGTCCGCCGTGGTGCGCGGCGGGACGGAGAAGGTGAGCTCGTAGTCCACGACCGCGGCGAGCGGCAGCGCGCCGAGCCCCGCGATCAGCATCTTCTCGTCGCGCTCGGTGTCGGTGATGACGGTGAAGCGCGTCGCCTCGGAACCGGTGCCGGCCGTGGTCGGGATGCAGATCACGGGCAGCGCGGCGCGGTTGGCCTGCGCCGGGACCTTGAACTCCCGGATATGCGTGCCCGGTGGCGCGGCGGCGAGGATCGCCATGGCCTTGGCGGTGTCCATCGGGCTGCCGCCGCCGAAGCCGATCAGGCAGTCGAAGTCGCCGGCACGCAGCGTCGCCACGCCGGCCTCGACCACCGTGTCGGTCGGGTCGGAGACGGTGTCGGAGAAGACCTGCGCCGTGATGCCGGCGGCCCGGAGCGGCGCGAGTACGCGCTCGACCGTGCCCGAGGACGCCATCCAGGGATCGGTGACCAGGAGCGGACGGGACAGGCCGAGCTGCGCGAGCACCTCCGCCACCCGCGCGACGGCGCCGCCGCCGATCATCAGCAGGCGCGGCGAGACCAGTGAGACGACCATGGCGCATTTCCCTGGGCAGTACCGAGGAGGGCGAAGACTAGGCGCGGGCGTGGTCCGCCGCCACCCTCGCCGCGCCGCCGCTGCCCGTCC
Source organism: Acetobacteraceae bacterium (assembly GCA_019689515.1). Classification (GTDB taxonomy): domain Bacteria; phylum Pseudomonadota; class Alphaproteobacteria; order Acetobacterales; family Acetobacteraceae; genus Caldovatus. Next base: position 11,215 of record JADGHI010000047.1, read on the forward strand.
CTGCTGACGCTACTGCCGCCAGTCGGGCCCCTGCCCCTCGATCAGCCGCAGCGCCGACTCCCAGACCCTGTCGTAGTGCGCGAGGTCGTCCAGCTGCTCGAACTGCGCGGCGGTGCGCTCGCAGACCTCCGGCGGCGGGACGATCAGCTCCGCCCCGCCGGTCATGGCGGCGAGCTGGGCCTGGCAGGCGCGTTCGAGCATGTAGATCAGATGGAAGGCCTCCGGGATGGTCCGCCCGCAGGCCAGCAGGCCGTGATTGCGCAGGATCATCGCCCGGTGCGGGCCGAGATCAGCCACCAGCCGCTCCCGCTCGCCAAGGTCGAGGGCGATGCCCTCGTAATCGTGATAGGCAAGCCGGCCGTAGAAGGCGAGCGCGTGCTGGCTGATCGGCAGCAGTCCGTGCTTCTGCGCCGAAACCGCGATGCCCGCGGCAGTGTGGGTGTGGATGACGCAGATCGCGTCCTCGCGCGCCATATGCACCGCGGAATGGATGGTGAAGCCCGCCGCGTTCACGGGGCGGGAGGCCGGGTCGGGCTCCAGCACCCTCCCCTCCACGTCGATCTTCACCAGGTCGGAGGCGCGCATTTCGTGGAACAGCACGCCGTACCGGTTGATCAGGAAGTGGTGCTCCGGCCCGGGCAGGCGCGCGCTGATGTGGGTGTAGATCAGGTCCGTCATGCGGAAATGCGCGACGAGGCGGTAGAGCGCGGCCAGGTCGCAGCGGATCCGCCATTCCGCCGTATCCATGCCGTGCGGCGGAGCGACGGCGGGAGGGGATGCGACGAGGTTCATCGGCGGGGCTCCCTCGGAGCAGGGCGAGATGCTCCCGCCGCCGCCGGGGTGCGTCAACCTCCGACCGGGCCATCGGCCCAACATGCACGAAACAGACCCGAAACGGCGGAAACTCTTTGCCGGTTCCGGCGACATCTCCCGGCAACAGGCCGGTGCCATGCTGGGCGCGGTCGTAGGAGGCCAGGATGACGGAGCCGGTTCGAGTGCGGCGCGCCCATGTGGACGACCTGCCGGTCTTGCAGGCGCTCCAGGCCAGGTCGCTTCGCGTGGCCTGCTCGGCGCCGGAGACCCTCGGGCCGCTCCTGGGGCTGGCGCTCGCCTGCCAGACCGGCCGGGTCGTCGGCGACACCGCCTGGCTTGCTGAGACGGCCGATGAGGGCCGCATCGTCGCGGCGGTCGGCTACGTGGCACCAGAGGAGGACCTCACCCCGAGCCTGCTCGCCGAGGCTGAGAAGACCGCGCCGGTACCGGCCGGAGGTGACGCGGCGCCGGCGGGCCGGTCGGGGCGCATCTGTGGCCTCTGCGTCGATCCGGGTTTCGCCGGCCGCGGCCTCGAGCGCCGGATGATCGCGCAGGTGGAGGCGGAGATGCGTGCCGCTGGCTTCGCTGTCGCCGAGGTGTTGGTGCTCCCTGACGCCGAGCCGCTCTGGCGCTCCGCGGGCTTCCATGCCGCCGGGGATCGGGTGTTGGTCCTGCCCTTCTGCGGGCTCCGCGTCCCCGTCCGGCGGATGACGAAGCGGCTGGCATCGAGGCGCAATCTGCGGCGGACGACGGTCGCGGCGTAAGCGCCGCATAGGGCGGCAGCACCCTTCGGGCGGCTGATGGGCGATCCGGCCGTCGCGCTTCACCCTTCCCGTCGGCGAGCTGCGCGTGCGAAAGGCATGTCGCAGTTGCAAGGAGGTTCGCCATGCTCCGCCGTCTGACGTTCGCGGTCGCGTTGATCCTGCCAGGCGCCGCGGGAGCCCAGGCCCCGGCCGCGCCCGCCTCCCCGGCGGCATCGCCCGCCACGCCGCAGGCTCAGCAGCAGCAGGCGGCCCCGCCACGGGCCGGCCTCGTCACGGAGCGCAACATCGCCGCCCATCTCGCCGCAGAGGCCGCTGCGGCAGCGGTCGAGGCCTGCGCCGGCCGCGGCTGGCGCGTCTCGGCGGCGGTGGTGGACCGCTCCGGCGTCCTGAAGGCGCTGCTCCGCGGTGACGGCGCAGCGCCTCACACGGTGGATAGCGCCCGTGGCAAGGCCTACACCGCGGCCACCCTGCGCAACACCACCAGCGCGCTCCAGGAGACGGTGCGCACCAACCCGGGCGCGTCGCAGCTGCCGGCCATCCCCGGCCTGTTGATCCTCGGCGGCGGCATACCACTCCGTGTCGGAGAGGAGGTGGTCGGCGCGATCGGCGTCGGCGGCGCCCCGGCCGGGAATCTCGACGACCAGTGTGCCGAGGCCGGCATCGCCCGCATCCGCGACCGGCTGCAGTGACGGTGCGTCCAGGCCGGTGGGGACCGCGCCGCCTCAGACAAACCATGAGGTTGGATCCGAGGCGCACAACCCTCCCGATCGCGGCGGCCTGGCGGCATCACGCACGGCCGGTCGCTGGCGCGGCGCGGCGGCGCGCGCCCCGGCCCCGGCCGCCCCGCGCCGCCGAGGCAGAGACGCCCCCGCCGGCGCTT
>JADGHI010000048.1 GCA_019689515.1 Acetobacteraceae bacterium
CGCACGCGGCTGGTGACGCGCTTCGTCCAGGGGCTCGACCGGTCGAAGGCGACGCGCAGATAGGCTTCGGAACGCAGCACCTCCGGCGAGGCGAGGTCGTAGATCGCGAGGTAGCGCGGCGCCGCACCGGAGACGTTGACGAAGCGCAGGCCCGTCTCGAAGCCCGGCACGGCCAGGCGCTCCGGGATGTGCTCCGTATCGTACCAGGCGTTGAACTCCTCCTCGAATGCGGGCGGAGGCTGCATCAGCACCAGCAGGAAGCCCTTCTTCGCCATCGCGCCTCATCCTCCTCCGGTTCGCACCGTCCCGCCGTCGCCGGCGGCAGGTGTGGGCAGTGCACGCTCCAGGAAGCCAAGCACCCGCGCGGCGAAGCGCTCCGGCCGCTGATAGGGCAGGAAGTGCGCGCCCTCCCCGTCGAGCTCGAGCGTCGCCGCGCCGGGCGGCAGCAGGCGCCGCACCTCCTCCGCCTGCGCGGGCGGCAGCAGGAGGTCGTGGCGGCCGGCCACGAGCAGCGTCGGGCAGCGCACGCGCGGCAGTTCGGCCGAGACGTCGGCATCGAGGAAGCCGAGCACCGCGAGGGCATAGGCCTCCGGGTCCTGCGCCGCGAAGGCCTCCAGGTAGCGGGCGTAACGCGCATCGCGCGGCTGCTCCGCGAAGGCGCGCTCCACCGCGCCCGGCAGGATCGCCGCTATGCCCCCCGCGCGCACCGCCGCCGCGCGTTCCGCGAGCATGGCGCGCGCCGCCGGCGCCGTGCGCGGCGTCGGGTTCGACAGGACGAGGGCGGGCACACGCTCCGGATGGCGTGCGGCATAGGCCGCGGCCACCATGCTGCCGACCGCGCAGCCCACCGGCACCACCGCCTCCAGGCCGAGCGCGGCGCGCAGCGCCTCGAGGTCGGACACATGGTCGGCGACGGTCGGTGGCGCCGTGGACCGCGGCGAGCCACCGGCCGAGCGCAGGTCGCAGCGCAGGCAGCGGAAGCACGGCGGCCAGGCGGGCAGGCAGTCCTCCCAGAAGCGCAGATCGGCGCCAAGCGGATGGATCAGCAGCAGCGCCGGGCCGGACGCGGTGCCCTCCAGGCGGTGATTCAGTAGCGTCGTCATGTCAGCGGCGCTTCACGCGGATGACGGCGACGGATCGGCGGAGGTCGTGCGTCGCCTCATCTGCGTGGCGCCCGGCCGCATCGCGAGGCGCGCAGCGTGGAGCACTGGCATCGCGCCGCTCCTGTCCGCCGCCGTCCCGGCGGTGTGCGCGAGCGCCATCGCTGCATCGTCCTCCCTCGTGTGCCGACACCTTACCGACGCCGAGGGTTGCGCTGTCAAGCCAGGGACCGCGCCCGCCTCGGCCACCCGCAGCGCTGCGCTGTCAGGCCGTCTCGACAGCCCGGACGCGACGCTGCTGCGGATCGTCCGTTGGCATCGACAGCCCAAACCCGCCTCTCTAGTGTCGGCACACTGGCAGCAAACGGCCGCACCACCCTCCGCACGCGCGGCGGGTCGGGCCGGGCCCACGACAAACTTTGGAGGAACGCCCTGAGCGATCGCACGCAGGCCGCGCCGGTCCACCACCCGCCGGTCCGCCCGCAGTGGCTCGCCCTGCGCCGCGAGGCGGCGCTCGAGCCCGAGCTTCCGATCATCGACGCCCACCACCACCTCTGGGAGCGCGAGGAGGACCCCTACCTCCTCGACGACTTCCTCGCCGATGTCGGGTCCGGCGGCGGGCACAACGTCCGCGCCAGCGTCTTCATCGAGTGCCGGACATCCTACCGGACCGACGGCGATCCGCTGCTCCGCCCCCTCGGGGAGACCGCCTTCGTCGCCGCAACCGGCGCCCGCGCCGACGCGTCGCCGGAGGTGCGCTGCCGCGTCGCGGCCGGCATCGTCGGCTATGCGGACCTCCGCGCGGGGGCCGCGATCCGCGCGGTGCTGGAGGCACAGATCGAGGCCGGTGCGGGGCGCTTCCGCGGCATCCGCAACAGCTCGGTCTGGCACCCGGACCCCGCGGCGCGCGGCTCCATCGCCGTCCCGCCGCCGGGGCTGCTGCTGGACCCCGCCTTCCGCGAGGGCTTCGCCTGCCTCGCGCCGCTCGGCCTGAGCTTCGATGCCTGGATGTACCACACCCAGCTCGCCGAGCTGCGCGACCTGGCGGACGCGTTCCCCGAGACGACGATCGTGCTGAACCATGTCGGCGGCGCGATCGGCATCGGCCCCTATGCCGGGCGGCGTGCGCATGTCTTCGCCGAATGGAGCGCCGCGATCCGCGAGCTCGCGCGCTACCCGAACGTGCATGTGAAGCTCGGCGGCCTCGGCATGCGGCTGTTCGGCTTCGGCTTCCACGAGAGGTCGGAGCCGCCCTCCTCAGAGCAGCTCGCGGAGGCCTGGCGGCCCTATGTCGAAACCTGCGTCGCGGCGTTCGGCCCGGCGCGCTGCATGTTCGAGAGCAACTTCCCCGTGGACAAGGCGAGCTGCGGCTACACGGAACTGTGGAACGCCTTCAAGCGCATCACCGCCGGCTGGGCGCCGGACGAGAGGGCGGCCCTTTTCCACGATACCGCCGCGCGCATCTACCGCCTCGGCACGGCGGCAGGCTGAGGATCGCGCCCGCCGCAAGCCGGATCGAGCCATCCCGGCGACGTGCCGGCCGGAGCCACGGGGCGCGGGCAGGGCCAGCCGCCATGCCGCGATGCGGCGCTTGCGGTGCCTCGACGGCGATCGACGCACCGGCTGCGCTCAATGGGCGGCACAACGATCAGAAGAAGGCCATTATGTAGTTCAGTTCGACCACCGTTTCGTGCGTACGCAGCACCATGTCCTCGCCGAACGCCGTCCGATCGCGGTCGAGACCGCACGCGCCCGAGCCGATCCGGGCGTATGACACGCCGAAAGAGAGCGCGTCCTCGCGACGCCCGGACGGCCCGCGCCAGGCGAAGCCCCCATCGAGCGACCACGACTCGGCTCGCAGCCGCGGCCGGGCCGCCCACGCGCCTCGCCCGCTGCCGGTGGCGGCTCCGTCGGCCGGCCGGCCGGCCAGCGTCACCCTTCGACGCGGAAGCCGACGCGGAGGGCAACCTGGTACCGGGCCACCTTGCCGTTCTCGACGCGCCCCCGGATCTCGCTCACCTCGAACCATTCGATGTGGCGCAGGGTCTTGGCCGCGCGCGCGATCGCGGTCTCGATCGCGTCGCTCACCGACTCGCTCGAGCTGCCGACGAGGTCGGTCCGGCGGTACACGTGATCGTTGTCCTGCATCATCGTGCTCTCCCTCGCGACCGCCCTCCGCGGCACGCGGCGCTGGCCGGCGAGGGAAGCCCGGAGGGCGGCTGCCGTGGTCGCGCTCGTCCGGCCGGCCAACCGCCGGGATCGTGCGCGGCACCCCGCCGCCGCACCGTGCCACAGCGGCGGCGCGCCGCGCGTGCGCAAGCGCGTGCGCACGGCGATGACCGCTCCGTGAGCACCGTGATCGCCGGCCCACCACCAGCCAGCTCGCTGTCAGTGTTCAGGGGCTGGTGCAGCAATCGGTTCGGCGCCGACCAGCCTGCCCGCCAGGCGCCGCGCACGGCAGCGGCACGTGCCACCCGGCGCGGCAACCCGCCGGCCGCCGGACCGTTCTGGCCGCGCGCGGGCGCTGCGCGCGGAGGGTGCGGCGGCGATGATTCTTGGCAGGCGGATCTGGGCCCTGGCCCGCGACACGGCCGAGGGCTTCATCGCCGACGAGGCGCTGACCCGGGGCGCGGCGATCGCCTACTACACGGTGTTCTCGCTCGCCCCGCTGCTCCTCATCGCCACCGCGATCGCCGGCCTCGCCTTCGGCGAGGAGGCCGTGCAGGGCGCCATCGCGGAGCAGATGCGCGGCCTGGTCGGCGACCAGGCGGCGGACGCCGTGCAGGCGATGATCCGCGGCGCGGCCACCTCCGGCTCCGGCGGGCTCGCCACGGCGATCGGCATCGGCACGCTGCTGGTGACGGCGAGTGGCGTCTTCGGCGAGCTGCAATCCGCGCTCAACGCGATCTGGAAGACCGCGGAGCAGGAGATCTCGGTCTCGCGCCTGTTGCGCGCCAAGGCGGCAAGCATCGGCCTGGTCGCGGCGACGGGCTTCCTGCTGCTCGTCTCGCTCCTCGTCAGCGCGGGGCTGGCGGCGCTCGGGGCGTGGCTCGGCGGCGCGCTGCCCGAGGCCCTGATGCTGGTCCGGGCGCTGAACTTCATCGTGAGCTTCGCGCTGATCACGGCGCTGTTCGCAGCGATCTACAAGATCCTGCCCGAGCGGAGCCTGGCATGGTCCGACGTGGCGATCGGCGCCGCGGCGACCGCCTTCCTGTTCACCATCGGCAAGACGCTGATCGGCCTCTACATCGGCCGCACCGCCTTCGCCTCCACCTTCGGCGCCGCGGGTGCGCTGCTGGTGCTGCTGCTGTGGGTGTTCTACTCGGCGCAGATCTTCCTGCTCGGCGCCGAGTTCACGCGCGCCTGGGCAAGCCGCGAGGGCTCGCGGCGGGCCGCGCCGGTCGGGCCGCGCGGGCCACAGGTGCCGGAGCTGCCGGCGGCCGCCGAAGCCAAGGCGGGCCGTTCTCCGGCCTGGGGCCTGGCAGCCGCGCTGGCGGCGGTGCTGGCCGTCGCCATCCGCAGCCGGCGGGGCCGCTGACCGGAGCCCGGCTTCGCGCCGGCGTGCCTCATGCGGCCGGACTGCCGCCCTGCCGCGCGGCGAGCGAGACGGCGGCGTGCGGCGAGATGTTCCAGAAGGTGAAGCTCTCCTCGATGTAGAGCCGGACGCGCTCGGCGTCGTGGCCGAGATAGCCGATCGAGAAGTCCTGTCCGACGGTGAGCTCGAAATCGCCCCCGCGCATCGAGAGCACCAGGGCGCCGTCCAGCCCCGGCGCCCAGACGATCGGCCCGTCCACGAGCCGCCGGACATGCTCCAGGACCGGGTATCCGGCCTCCGTGGCCTCCGTCAGGCCGGTGTAGCACGCCTCGCTGAGCGCGATCGCGAACGGCCCGCCCACCCCCCTGTTGCGCAGCTTGTTCAGGGCGCGGGCGAGGAGATTCGGGTAGCCTTGGACGCTCTCGCCGAGATCGAGCGCCATCCCCGGTTCGGTCTCGCAGATCCCGCGGATGCCGGCGGCGGCATAGCCGTGGAATACGGCGCGGTCCTCGGCGATCGCGATCTTCCGCGCCGCCTCCGTGACAGGAGCGGTGTCCGCGTCCTTGGCCCCGCGATCGATGGCGTCGAGCTCGCTGCGGCGCATCTCGAACGGCACGCGGAGTTCGACCAGGGCGAGCACCCGGCGCAGGCGTGCCTCGACGCCCTCTTGCGGCGCGGGCGGCGGGGTGAGGGGCTGCACGCGGCCGGTCCCGACGGCCGATGCCTCCCAGCCCTGCGGACCGTTGAAGTCCGCGAGCTTGCGCGCGGCGAGCATGGTCCTCAGCGTCCGCTTCGCCTCGTCCTCGATCGCCCGCCAGCCGGCCGCGGAGACGGGCGCGAGTTCCCGGAAGAGATGGTTCATCGGCCGGCGCCGCCCCGGTCGGCGCGCAGGCTGCCGATCGCCAGGCTTCCATCGGAACCGGCGCCGGCATCGGCGGGAGCCGCGGAGGAGGCGACGCGACCGCTGTTCTCGACGTCCCGGATCGGACCTTCCATGTTGAGGTAGGTCGCCAGTTGCCTCTCGAAGCCGGCATCGTTGCGCCGCAGCCATTCGAGGAGCATGGCGAAGTGCTCCTTCTCCTCCTCGCGGTTGTTCAGGAGGATCGACTTGAGAGCCTGGTCGTCGCTGGCCTGGATGCGCTGGTCGTACCAGTCGATCGCCTCCAGCTCTTCGATCATGACCGAGAGGGCGCGATGCCGGTCGAGGATCTCCGGCGTGAGCTGAGCCCGCTCTTCGTGCAGCACTTCACCTGCCATCGTGGTCGTTTCCTCCTTGCTGCCGACCGGCCGGCCCGTGCCGTTCACGGCGTCGGGGCGCTGCGACGGGGCATGCACTCCGCCGGCGCCGCGGCGCCAAGGTGGGGGAGCGTTCGTCGGACGACGCCGATATGAGCCATCCGTGGAAAGGCTAGCACCACCCGCTTGGGTCCGGCCGAGGGGCCCACTTCCAATGATCGTGACCGGCTGACGCATCGCCGCAATGCTGTTCTCCGGCTCCGCCGGAGAGCCGATGGTGTCCGGGACCGTGAGCGCACCGGCGCCGCCGGCCACGCCGCCATCGACCCGCCGCTTGAGCCGGCCGGCTGCCGACCGGAAGACGCTGCGCGCCGACCACGCCCGGCTCGCCGCGGCCGGTTCCGGCGCCGGCCGGGGCGGGCTGCCGCCCGGCCTCGTTCCCTTGGCCGGCCGGTGCCGTGGCGCGGACCCTTGATGGCACGGGCCTGCACGATCGCCTTCCCTCCGCACCATGCCGCCGATGTAGGCTGACCCTGCGGGCCGCGGCGGACCAGGGCGCGGCGGCACCGCCAGACAGGGAGGAACGAAGAAGCAATGACGCTCGACCGCCGCACGCTGCTCGGGGCCGGCGCCGCCACCGCTGCCCTTCCCTTCGCCGGGCGGTCCGCCCGCGCGCAGGCCGCCGCCGCGAACACCATCCGCATCGCAGTGCTGACCGACCTGTCGGGCACCTACCGCGACGTGACCGGCCCCACCGAGGTCGCCTGCGTCCGCCTGGCCGCGGCGGAATTCAGCAATCGCGGCTTCAACATCGAGGTCCTTGCGGCCGACAACCAGAACAAGCCGGATGTCGGCTCCAACATCACCCGCCAGTGGTTCGACCGCGATGGGGTGGACGCTGTGGTGGACGGCGGCGCCTCCTCCGTGGCCCTCGCGGTCAACGAGATCGTGCGCGAGAAGAACAAGGTCTTCCTCAACACCTCCTCCGCCACCTCGGACCTCACCGGCAAGGCGTGCTCGCCCAACACCGTGCACTGGACCTACGACACCTGGATGCTCGCGAAGTCGAACGGCGGCGCGACAGTGCGGGCGGGCGGCGACACCTGGTACTTCATCACCGCCGACTACGCCTTCGGTCACGCGCTGGAGCGCGACACCGCCAATTTCGTCCGCCAGGCCGGCGGGCGGGTGCTGGGCAGCGTGCGCACGCCCTTCCCGGGCACCACGGACTTCTCCTCCTTCCTGCTCCAGGCGCAGGCGAGCGGGGCGAAGGTGATCGGACTCGCCAACGCCGGCACCGACTCCCAGAACTGCGTCAAGCAGGCGGCGGAGTTCGGCATGACGCGACGCGGGATCAGGCTCGCCTCGCTGCTGATGTTGCTGCCGGACGTGCACGCGCTCGGCCTCGCCACCACGCAGGGGCTGGTCTGCAGCGAGACCTTCTACTGGGACCTCAACGACCGCACCCGCGCCTTCACCAACCGGATCCGGCCGCACATCGGCAACGCCCCGCTGTGCATGAACCACCCGGGCGCCTACGCCGTGGTGCTGCACTACCTGAAGGCGGTCGCCGACATGGGCGTGGCGGCGGCGAAGGCGGATGGCCGGGCCGTGGTAGAGCGCATGAAGGCGATGCCGACGGATGACGACGGCTTCGGCCGGGGCCGTATCCGCGAGGACGGGCGCAAGATCCACCCGGCCTACCTGTTCGAGGTCAAGAAGCCGGAGGAGAGCCGCGGCCCCTTCGACTACTACAAGCTGCTGCAGACGACGCCGGGCGAAGAGGCGTTCCGCCCCCTGAACGAGGGCGGCTGCCCGCTGGTCCGCTCCTGACCCTCCCCCGGCCGGCCGGGCGCGGCGACGGCGGGGCTCCTCCGCCGCCGTCGGTGCCCGGCCCGTCCGTCGGGCGCCGGGCCGGCCCGGTCAGACCTTGGGGATCACCTTCTCCATCGCGAGCCGCATGCTGCGCTCGGAGGCGCGCGGGTCGATGCCGCCGAGATTGGACCACAGCACGATCTCGGTCAGGCCGAAGCGCTCCTTCATCTCCTGGAGCACGTCCACGCAGCGCTCCGGCGAGCCCACGATGGCCGCGTTGTGCTCCAGCAGCCGGTCGAAGGCGAGATAGCCCATCTCGCGCGTCTTGCGGCCCTCCGACATCGTCAGCTCGTAGCCCGGGATCACCGCCGGCATCGGTCCCGCGGACTGCTGGTTGGCCGCCACCTTGGCGTAGAACCACTCCACATGCGGCTGGTAATGGCGGCGCGCTTCCTCGTCCGTCTCGGCGACGTAGAACGGGAACAGCATCATCCGCTCCATGGCCTTGCCGTCTCGGCCGAGCTCCGCGCAGCGCGCCTCGTATCCCCGCAGCGACTCCTGCAGCGCGTCCTTCCAGCGCTCGCGGTAGGTCCGGTAGGTGAAGGGCGCGGCGAGCTGGAGGTGCACGCCGTCGCGCGCCGCCTGGTCGAAGCTCTCGGGCGAGACCGTGGCCTGGTAGATCGGCGGATGCGGCACCTGGAACGGCTTCGGCAGCAGCTCGACCGGCTCCGGGATGGTCCAGAACTCGCCGCGGTGGGAGACCTTCTCCTGCGTCCAGGCCTTCAGCAGGATGTCGAGCCCCTCCGCGTACATCGCCCGGCTCTTCTCCATCGGGACGCCGAGGCCGAGGAACTCGTGCGGCTGGTAGGCCCGCCCGACGCCGAACTTCAGCCGTCCCCGGCTCAATATGTCCACCAGCGCGAAGTCGGAGGCGGTGCGCAGCGGGTGGTTGAAGGGGATCACGACGACCGCGGTGCCGATCGCGATGCGCCGCGTGCGCATGGCGATCGCGGCGGCGAGCACCTGGGTCGAGGTCACCACGCCGTAGGTCGAGAACAGGTGCTCGGCGATCCAGATCGTGTCGTAGCCCAGTTCCTCGGCCAGCTCGAACTGGCGGAAGTCGGCCTCGAACGCCTCGGCACGCAGGCTCTGGTCCGGCATCTGGCTGAGGCTGAAGACGCCCCACTTCATGGCGCACCCTCCCATCTGGCCCGGCCGGCGACAGACAGGCCGGGGAGGACGCAAGGCTATGGCCCCACCGGCCCATGCGTCGAGCCCCGCCCGTCCCCGCCGGGGCTGCCGAAATGGATGGAAGAACACCCCCCGCACCTGCATCCACCGGGCGGATGCGCCGTTCAAGGCCCATCGCAGTCCCCGAGGAGGCAAGGCAGATGGAAGTGCGGAAGGAGGCGATCCGCGAGCACATGGAGGTCATCGGGGCCGATGGCGGCCATGTCGGCACCGTGGACCGGGTCGAGGGCGAACGGATCAAGCTGACGCGCGGCGATCGAGGCGCCGGCGGACGGCACCACTGGGTGCCTCTCTCCCTCGTCGCGGATGTGGAGGGCAACGCCGTCCGCCTCTCCACGACGCTCGAGCGCGTGCCCGACTTCTGGGAAACCGAGGGCAGCGCGCAACCCCCGCCCGGCAGCGACGACGCCAAGAGCCGCGGCATGGGCGAGGCGCTGGCGCGCGACCGCGGCGACGCGGCGGCGAACCGGCAGGAGGGGAGCAGCGAAAGCACGGAACCTGCGGGCGAGCGCGGGACGGGAAGCAACATGGGCCAGGGCGGTCCGAGCATGACCTGAAGCCAGCCCGGGCGACGTGGCCGGCCGGCCTGATACGCACCATCAGCCGGCCGGTCAGCCCTTGCGAGCGTCGGGCTCCCGCCCCGCCGTCGCGGCCAGCCATCGCATCACCGGGCCTGCCTGCGTCCACGTCGTGGGCGAGGACGGGGATCGGCGCAGCGAGGCCAGTGACGCGGACCAGAGCCGGGCGCCCCATTCGCTGGGGTGCCCGCACGCGACAGACAGGCCGGGCAGAAGGGAACCCGAGGCCGCTGATCCCAAGCAGGCCGGTCGCCGGACGGTTCCGCATCAGGAGCACGGAACCGGCGAAAGTCGCCAGGCAGGCCGTCAGCGGGGCGACAAGGAACAGCGGGAGTGCGAACGCACCATCGGCTCAGGCGGGGGGACTTCGACACCGCAGCCCGACGCCGGCAATGATCGAGGCGAACAGGAACGACGGCCGATGACGTCCACGCAGAGGGCTACGCTTGGCACCACCGAGGCCATGCAGGGGCTTCCGCCGGCCCCGGGCCGCAGCGGAGAGCCGGCGATGACCGTCTTCCTGGACTTCGAGGCCTCCTCGCTGGGCCGGCGCGGCTTCCCGATCGAGATCGCCTGGGTCTTCGAGACCGGCGAGGGCGAGTCGCATCTCATCCGGCCCGCCGCGGACTGGACCGAATGGGCCGCCTCGGCGGAGGCGGTGCACGGCATCCGGCGCGCGCTGCTCGAGCACGAAGGCAAGCCGGTGGACGAGGTGGCGCGCCGGGCGGTGGAGGTGCTGACCGGGCATCGCCTCTACGCCTCCGCACCGAGTTGGGACGGCCAGTGGCTCTCGCGCCTGCTGCGGGCCGGCGGGCTGCCACGCCATGCCCTCCGCCTCCGCAGCACCGACGAGGCACAAGCGGAGGCCGCGGACGAGGCAATGGGGACCGCCGGCATCCCGCCGGAACAACGGCGGCGCCTGCGGGACGAAATCCTGGCGGAGGCACGCCTCGCGGCGCAGGCGGTGCCGCCGGCGCATCGGGCAGCCGAGGACGCCCGCCGCGAGCTCGCCCTGTGGCTCGACGTGCGCCGCCGGGCCAGGGAGGCCGCGGCGCGCCTGAGTCGTCGGAAGTGACGAGCGGCGTGGCGGGGCGGACACGCGGCGAACGGGCCACACCGACTCGTCGCGATGGCCGGCCGGTCGCGGATCGAAGGGCCAGCCAGGGATGGCTACGCACCGGGGCAGCGTGAAACTTGTGCGAGATGATCGCCCGCGAACGATAATCTCGCGGGGCGGCTGAACGCGCGTGGTGCCGCTAACCGACGGCGGCGGCCGCGCGCCGCGCGGCCAGATCGCCCTGCAAGCGCACCACCTACCAGGGCTCGGCAGTGGCGGTTCCGGCGCGTGGAGATCGCGCCGCTGGCCCAGGCAAGCGACGGCAGCGGCGCGCCTTGCGACCCGATCCGCATCGGGCCGCGGCGCGGCGAGCGAGGCGCCTCAGCCGTCGTTTGGGTCGTGCGCCCAGTCCTCGGTCTGGGGAGTACCGAGATTCGCGGCGCCGTATTCCCGGTATGTGCGCAACATGCGCCCAACCCGCTTGTCGTCCAGCTCCACCTGGGTAGCGACCACGATGCCGCCCCGGCGCATCCCATCGGTGTAGGCGCGAGTCTCCTCCTCCGGGAGGCCGAGATCGCGGAGCGACGCGTCCTGGTCGCTGTCCTGCGGCGAGCGCGCCTCGGCCGCATCGTCGGCACTATGGGCGAAGACCCGTATCCGGTCGCGCCGCAGGCCGTACTCCTGGACGAGGTGCTCGACCAGCAGATCGGCCTCACGGCGGCTGCCGAACAGGCCAGCGACGGTGCGCACCATGGGAATCCTCCATCCAGGATCGCGAGGGCAAGCGGTAGGAGAGGCGCGGCCTCGGGACCGAAGTGGCAAGCCGTCTGCTGCGCATGGCTGCCGCGGGTCCGGCCCCCGCCGACATCGGTCCGTCCGTCCGCCCGCTTGCACGGCGCGAGAACGCGATGCCGCCGTGCAGGGTTCTCCCCTCTCGGAGGCAGAGCGGAAAGGATGGATACCGGGCATCGTTGCTTCGATGGCCGGCTCCGTTCCGCATTCCTCCGGATACTGTCCCGCATGGTCCCGACCCCAAGCGGCGAAGCCAGGGTTCGCGGATGCGAACCCTGCACCGGTGTTCGAGGCTGCACTTCAGGGTCATCAACAATGCGGGACGATTTGGATCCGGCCCGACCGCACGGCATTGGCGCGGCGGGGAGCGACGCCGGAGGTAGCGGTTCGGTGGGCAATTTCCCGGGAGGCGCGAACACCGCGACGAGGGGGGAGGGTGAAGCCCTCGTGACCAACGACCTCTGGGCGGCGGTGCGGCCGCTGCTTCCGCCGGAGCAGCCGAAACCCAAGGATGGTCGGCCGCGCGCGCCCGACCGCGCAGTGCCGGCGCACATCCTCTTCGTCCTGCGCACCGACACATCCCCTGGGAATACGTGCCCGCCGAGATGGGTGTCTGCGACATGACCTGCCGGCGGCGTCTGCACGACGGCGGCCGCCTGAACTGGCATCGGTGAAGGCAACGCCCTCACCCATCGACAGCGCGTCGGTGCCCGCGAAAAGGGAGCGCGACGACCGGCCCCGCGCGGCAACAAGCACGACGGAAGGATGGATCAGGGTGCCGGCCGCAGCTCCGTGGCGAGCGTGAACTCGTCCGGCCGAGGGGTGTAGATCAGGCCTCGCCGCGTGGCCCAGATGTTGACCTGGTGGTGCAGCGGCAGGATCGGCGCGTCCGCCATGGCGATCCGCACCAACGCGTGCCAGTCGCGCAGGCGCTGGTCGCGCAGCGGCTCGGCGGTCACGCGCGCGTAGATCGCCTCCAGTTCCGCGCTCGAATAGCCGGACCGGTTCGCCACGCCCCAGCCGGGCGCGCGGCCGGGCGTCAGCAGCAGCGCGGCGACCATGTTGGCGGGCTCCGCCGAGTTGGTGAGCCATCCGGTCAACTGTGCGCTGTAGGCGCCCGCGGCCGAGCGGGAGAAGAAGACAGCGGAAGGCAGGGCCTCAACGCGGGTGCGGACGCCGACGCGTTCCCAGTACTGCGCCACCGCCTGCAGGATCCGCTCGTCGTTCACGTAGCGGTCGTTCGGGCCGGCGAGCGTCAGCCCGAAGCCGCCGCCCCAGCCCGCCTCGGCAAGCAGCCGCCGGGCCATGTCCGGGTCGTAGGGGTCGGGGCGGAGCGCCGGATCTGCCACGCCGAGGCCCGCCGGCTGGAGCTGGCCGGCAGCGACGGCCTGGCCCTCCATGAGTCGGCCGACGATCGCCTCCCGGTCGATCGCGAGCGAGAGCGCGCGGCGCACGCGGCGGTCGGCGAGCGGATTGCGCGCAGCGAGCGGACGGCCTTCGGAGTCCGACACGCCGGGGGACGGCACGCGCGCGACGTCGAGCGCGAGATAGATCAGCCGCAGGCACGGCGCCCGTGCGAGCGCCACCGCCGGATCGCCCGCGAGCGACGCGGCGTCGTGCAGCGGGACCGCTTCGATGAGCTGCACGTCGCCGGCGCGCAGCGCGGCGACGCGGGCGGCGTCGTTGGCGATCACGCGGAAGACGACGCGCGCCCATGACGGGGCCGGGCCGCGCCGCCACCAGGCGTCGTTCCGCTCGACCACCACGCGCTCACCGGCGACGTATTCGCGCAGGCGAAATGGGCCGGAGCCGATCGCCGCGCGGCCGGCGGCGAAGTCGGCGGTGGCGGCGCTCCGGGCGATCCGCTCCGGGACGATCATCAGCGCCGTCAGGTTCTCCGGTACCAGCGGTGTGGGGCCGGCGGTGCGCAGCCGCACCACCTGCGGCCCCGCCGCCTCCACCGCGGTGACGCCGGCGGCGTAGTGGGTCACGCGCCCCGGGCTGTTCGGCACGTTGGGGAGGCGCGCGAAGGTCGCGGCGACATCGGCCGCGGTCACCGACGCGCCATCGGAGAACCGCGCCGCGGGATCCAGCCGGAACTCCCAACCGGTGCCGTCAGCGAGCGGGTGCCACTCGCGCGCCAGGGCGGGGACCAGGTGCAGCTCCGCGTCGCGGAACACCAGCGGCTCGAAGACGTGCAGTTGCAGGCCGAGGCTCGGCACATGCGCGTGGTAGTGCGGATCGAAGGAGGTAGGCGGCGCGGCGAGGCCGATCGCGCCCTCGCGCGCCGCCGG
>JADGHI010000049.1 GCA_019689515.1 Acetobacteraceae bacterium
ATGTCCACCACGCGCACGCCATCGAGCGCCCCGGCCATCCCGACCCCCGTCCCCTTCCCTGTCCGGCCGCAGGTTGGACCGGATGGACGCCGGCGAAAAGCCCGGCTGGCGCGAATCCGCAAGAGCCCCCAGGATCGCCCGAAACAAGAGGGAGGAACGTGATGGACCGCAGGACGGTGCTCGGGGGGCTTCCGGCGCTCGCTTCGGGCGCGGCGGCGCGTGCTGCGCAGGCGCAACAGGATCGGTTTCCTTCACGGACCGTGCGCCTGGTGGTGCCCTTTGCGCCCGGAGGCCCCACCGATGTCTTCGCGCGCCGCTTCGCCGACCCCTTCGCCCGCGCGCTCGGCCAGACGGTGGTGGTGGACAACAAGGCGGGCGCCGGCGGGATGCTCGGCGCGCAGGAGGTCGCGCGCTCGCGCCCCGACGGGTATACGCTGCTCTTCCACGCCTCGTCCTCCGCGGTGACCAGCCCGCTGGCCTATCGCCGGCCGCTCTACGATCCGGTGCGCGACTTCTCGCAGGTCGCGGTCCTCGGCGTCGTGCCCTTCGTCATCGCGGTCGGTCCGCAGCTTCCGGTCCGGAGCCTGCCGGAGCTGGTGGCGAAGATCCGCGAGCGGCCCGGGGCCTACAGCTTCGGCAGTTCGGGCGTGGGCACTAGCAATCACCTTGCGGGCGAGCTGTTCCTGACGCGCGCCGGCGGACTCCGGGCCGAGCACGTGCCCTATCGCGGCAGCGGCCCGGCGATCCAGGACCTGGTGGCGGGCACCACGGCCTTCATGGTGGACACCTACAGCACGCTGACGGGGCTCTACCAGGAGCGGCGCCTCAACATCCTCGCGGCGCTGCATGAACGGCGGCTCGCGGCGGCGCCCTCGATCCCCACCGCGGCCGAGCAGGGCGTGCAGGGCGCGGAAGCCGGCACCTTCAACGCGCTCGCCGGCGCCGCCGGCACGCCGCCGGACATCGTCGCCACGCTTGCCGGCGCGGTGCGGCGGACGATGGCGGACGAGGCCTTCCGGCGCGAGCTGGAGCGCCTCTCCATCGAGCCGGTGACGGAGAGCGGGCCGGAGCACATGCTGCGCTTCCTCGAGGCCGAGGTGGCGAAGTGGCGGCCCGTGATCCGGGCGACGGGGGTGAGCATCGAGTGAGCGGCGCGGCGCGGCGCGGACGGGCCGGCGCTACCGTCCCGGCGGCAGCGCGTAGGCAATGACGGCGTCGCCCGGCCTGGTGCCGAGCGAGCCGTGGCCACCCGCCACGACGAGGACGAACTGGCGCCCGTCGGCGCCCTCATAGGTCATCGGCGTGGCCTGGCCGCCGGCCGGGAGGCGGCTCTCCCAGAGCTGCCGGCCGTTCGAGACGTCGTAGGCCCGCACGTAGCGGTCGAGCGTGCCCGAGAGGAAGGCGACGCCGCCGGCCGTCACGATGGGGCCGCCGAGATTCGGCACGCCCATGCGGAAGGGCAGCGGGATCGGCGTCAGGTCCTGCACCGTGCCGTTCTTGTGCATCCAGGCGATCCGGCCCGTCGCCAGCTCCACGCCCGCGACATAGCCCCAGGGCGGCGCCTGGCAGGGGATGCCCAGCGGGGAGAGGAAGGCGTGCAGCTTCACCGCGAAGGGCGCGCCGAAATTCTCGTTCAGAGCCGGCAGGCTGCCGCGCGGGCGGTTCGCGCCCTGCACATAGAGCGTGGTGTCGTCGGCGCGCGGCACGAGCTGCGAGACGAAGGCGAGGTAGGTCGGCGTCGTGAAGGCGATCTGCCGTTGCGGGTCCACCGCGATGCCGCCCCAGTTGAAGACGCCGAAATTGCCCGGATAGACGAGCGTTCCCTGCACCGAGGGGGGCGTGAAGCGGCCCTCGTAGCGCAGCCGGTGGAACTGGATGCGGCAGGCGAGCTGGTCGAAGACCGTCGCGCCCCACATGTCCCGCCCGGTGAGCGGGGTCGGGCCGAAGGAGAGCGCCGAGACCGGCTGGGTCGGCGCGGCGTGGTCGCCCTCGGCGGCGCCCTGCGGCGCCGGCACCTCGCGCACCGGCAGGATCGGCGTGCCGCTGCGCCGGTCGAGCACGTAGATCTCGCCCTGCTTGGTCGGCTGCACCAGCGCCGGGACGGTCTGCCCGTTGATCGTGAGGTCCAGGAGGCTCGGCTGCGCGGGAACGTCGTAGTCCCAGAGGTCGTGATGCACGGTCTGGAACACCCAGCGCAGGCGTCCGGTGGCGAGGTCCAGCGCCACGATCGAGGAGGAGAGGCGCTCGACGCTCGGGCTCCGCCGTCCGCCCCACTGGTCCGGTGGCTGGTTGCCCATCGGCACGTAGACGAGGCCGAGGCCCTCATCCACGCTCATGATCGCCCAGCTGTTCGGCGAATTGGCCGTGTAGGTCCGGTCCGGCGGGATGGGGGCCGTGGCGTCCGGATCGCCCGAATCCCAGTTCCAGACCAGCGCGCCGGTGTTGGCGTCGTAGGCGCGGATCACCCCGGACTGCTCGTGGACCGAGACGTTGTCGAGCACCGTGCCGCCGACGATGACGAGGTTCCCGGCCACGGGCGGCGGCGAGGTCGAGTAGTACGCGCCCGGCCGGATGTTCGGCATGTTGGCCCAGAGATCGATCTGGCCCGTTCCGCCGCCGAAATTCGTGCAGACCGCGCCGGTTTCCGGGTCGAGCGCGATCAGCCGCCCGTCCGCGGTCGGCATGAAGAGCTTCGCCGCGCAGTCCTGCCTGCGCCTCGCCGCATCCTCGGCCGCGATCGGCAGGTCCGGCACCGCCGCCCGCGCCGCCTCGCGCCGGGCCACGTCCTCTGGCGGCAAGGCGGCAGGGGGCGCCGCCGCCTGCCCCTGCGGCGGCCCCGCGTAGTAGGACAGGCCGCGGCAGGTCAGGTGCTGAAGTGCGAGGTTGCCGCGGATCCTCGGATCGTAGCGCCAGACCTCGGCCCCGGTGGTCGCATCGAGGGCGATGACGCGCTGGTGCGGCGTGCAGAGGAACAGCCGGTTGCCGATCTTCAGCGGCGTGACCTCGTAGGTCGTCTCCTCGGGATCGCCGGACCGGCCGCGGACATCGCCGGTGTGGTAGGTCCACGCGACCTGCAGGTCCGCGACATTGGCCGGCGTGATCTGGGCGAGCGGCGAGTAGCGTTGGCCGAGACCGGTCCGCCCATAGGCGACCCACTCGCCCGGCGGGACGCCTCCTTCCGACGCCGCGGCGGCGGGGCTCGCGGCGACGCGCGCCGGGGACAGGGTGCCCACGGTGCGATGCAGATCCACGAACCAGGACAGGACGGCCACGACCAGGGCGAGCACGAGTGTTGCCGTCAGCGGCAGGCCGGCGCCGCGCAGGGCCGACACCCGCCGCGACGGCATCGGCACGCCGGCCGCCTCAACGGCGGGCCGGGGATGGAGCGCGCGCGTGACCCAGGGCGTCAGCAGGAAAAGCCCGAGGACGAAGAGGACATTGCCGCGTGCCGCCAGGGGCCACCAGTCGAGCCCGACCTCCCACAACGCCCACAGGAGCGTGCCGAGGGTGACGAGCGCATAGACCCAGAGGGCGGCCGGCCTGCGCGCGATGAGGAGGACGCCCGCCAGGACGAGACCGAGGCCGGCGATGAGGTAGTACCAGGAGCCGCCGAGCGCGATCAGCCAGGCCCCTCCGGCGCCGAGGGCCACGCCGGTCAGGGCGACGACGATGCCTGTCACCAGCGGCACGGAACTCCGCCGTTGTTCGCCGCGCATGGCCTCCTTCCGTGCATATCGCGAATCGGCTGCAAAACGCTCGGTGGCGGCGCAGCGTTGCACTCGGAACTCGGGCCGATTGTTCCAGCGAGGGGAATGCCGGAGACTGCGCCACGCCTTGGCGGCGTCCTGCGCAGCGCCGTCGGTCGCCGCCGAGTCCGAACCGTGGATTCGGACTGCGGAACGGGCGGTCCTGATGGCGATGCGCCAACCGTCGGAGTGGCCAGACGTCGCAACGGCGCCAGACGGCCGGGGGAGCCCGGCCGCGGCGCACTGTCCGGCCCGGTGCGTCCACCGGCCCGCGCCGTCAGCTTTCCGTCCGCAGCCTCGGCGCGAGCAGCAGCGCGAGCGGGCAAGTCAGCAGCGCCGCCCCCGCCGCCGCGGCCATACCCCAGGCGGCGCCAGCGAGGTCGCCGATGGTGCCGTAGAGCACCGGCGACAGCGCGCTCGAACCAATCGTGCCCGTGTAGAACAGCGCGAAGGCGCGCTCGACGCGGTCCGGCGGCGCCAGCTCCGGCACCGTGCCGTAGAGCACCGAGGAGGTGCCGTTCAGCATCACGCCGAGCAGCGGCAGCACCACCAGCGACGGCGCCAGCGGCAGGGCCAGCACCGCGAGGATCATCACCGCCGTGCCGATCTCGGTGGCCACCACGGTGGCGAGCACGCCCAGCCGGGCACCGAGCCAGCCGAAAGCGAATTTGCCCGCGGCGCCGCCCAGGAACACCAGAGTCAGGGCGAGGCCGATCAACGGCACATCCGCGCCCTTGGCGCCCAGCAGGAAGGGCAGGAAGACCAGGAAGCCGGTACGCACGCCGCCGGCGAGCACGCCGATGCCGAGCAGCAGCGCGAAGGCGCCGCGATTGCTGCCACGGCCGGCGGCGGCCGTCTCCGCCGGCCGTGCGGCGCGCGTGTCCGCACCCGCTGCCGCCGCGCCACTGCCACCGAAGGCCGGGATCAGCGCCCGGACCAGGACGGCCGTGAGCAGCCCGACCAGGGCCAGCAGCCACAGCGCCTCGCGCCACGACATCCACACCAGCAGCAGCGAGGTCAGCGCCGGCAGCGCCGCCTTCCCCAGATCGCCGGTGAAGTTGTAGGTGCCGAGCGGGCCGCGCGCGGCCCCGCCATAGGCGCGCGAGACCGCCGCGGAGGCCAGCGGGTGCTGGGTGCTGGAGCCCGCGCCCGCCAATGCCAGCGCGACGCACAGCCCGACCAGCCCGCCGGACAGGCCGGCGAGCGCGAAGCCCAGGGCGGAGAGCACCGTCCCCGCCACCAGCACCGTCCGCCCGCCGAGGTGCTCGGCGAGCCGGCCCGCGGGCACCTGCAACACTGCCATGGCACCGGAGAACAGGCCGCGCAGCGCCGCGAGCGCGCCGTAGCCGAGGCCGAATTCCGCCTGCCACAAGGGCAGCAGGACGTAGATGAGGTCGGCATAGCCGTCGTGCAGCGCGTGCGCGCAGCCGGCACCCGCCAGGGCGCGCCGGGCCTGCGGGCGGGGCGAGGCGGGAGCGCCGTCATCAACCGCCGTCGTCACGGACATGGGCCATGTACCTCCGGCGCGGCCGCGGAGACCGGCACCGGCAGCGATTAAAGGCCGGGGGCGGGTCCGGCGGAAGGCCGGATCAACAGGATCGCGTATGGAGGCTTGGTGTCCCCGGGGACGCGCCGCGATCGCGCAGGGCGCGTGGAACCATCGCGTGGCAGCCGCCCCCGCCCGCACGACATCCCAGGAGCCTCACCGCGTGTTCCGCCCTGGCAAAACCGGGTCCAACACGCCAGCGGCGAAGGCTGCTCATGCACTCCCATCCTAATCCTCCCCAGCGTCGCAAAGAGGACGCGATGGTGGTGCTCAGCCGCCCCGCACCCGCGCCCGCAGCTCGAATTTCTGGATCTTCCCCGTCGCCGTCTTGGGCAGCGGACCGAAGGTGACGTGCTTCGGCACCTTGAAGCGCGCGAGCTGGCCGCGGCACCAGGCGATGATGTCCTCCGGCGTCACCCGTCCCTCCGCCTCCGGCTTCAGCGTAACGAAGGCGTGCGGCACCTCGCCCCATTTCTCGTCCGGATGCGCGACCACCGCGGCCTCCATCACGTCCGGATGGCGGTACAGCGCCTCCTCGACCTCCAGGGAGGAAATGTTCTCGCCGCCGGAGATGACGATGTCCTTGGCGCGGTCCTTCACCTCGATGTAGCCGTCCGGGTGCAGCACGCCGAGGTCGCCGGTGAGGAACCAGTCGCCGACGAACACCGCCGCGTTGGCCTTCGGGTTGCGCAGGTAGCCCTTCATGATGGTGTTGCCGCGCTGCGCGATCTCGCCGAGGGTCACGCCGTCCGCCGGCACCGGGCGGCCGGTCGCCCGGTCGAGCACCGTCGCGTCTTCGAGCGTCGGCAGCGGCACGCCCTGGCGCGCCATGAAGGCGGCGCGCTCCTCCAGCGGGCGGTCCTCCAGCCCCGGCTGCCAGGCACAGAGCAGGGATGGGCCGTAGCTCTCCGTCAGGCCGTAGAGGTGCAGAACGGAGAAGCCCATCGCCTCCATCTTCGCGATCACGGCGGAGGGCGGCGCGGCGCCGCCGGTCGCGACCTTCACGATCTGCGCGGGGCGGCGCTGCACCTCGGCCGGCGCGTGGATCAGCATGGTCAGCACCACCGGCGCGGCACAGAGATGCGTCACGCCTTCCTCGGCGACCAGGCGGAAGATCTCGGCCGGGTCCACGCGGCGCAGGCAGACATGCGTGCCGCCCGCGAGCGTCACCGCCCAGGTGTAGGTCCAGCCGTTGCAGTGGAACATCGGCAGCGTCCAGAGATAGACGCTGCGCGGCGAAAGCTCGAAGGAGAGCGCGTTGCCGAAGGCGTTCAGATAGGCGCCACGGTGATGTACCACCACGCCCTTCGGATCGCCCGTCGTGCCGGAGGTGTAGGAGAGCGAGATCGCGGCCCACTCATCCGCCGGCACGCGCGGGGCGAAGTCCGGGTCGCCGCCGGCGAGGAACTGCTCGTAGGGCTCGGCGTCGAGCGCGGCGCCGCCCGGCCCGAGCGGATCGTCCACCACCACCACGCGCGGCCGCCGCGCTTCATCAAGGCCGGCGAGCGCGGCACCCGCGACGCCGGCGAACTCCCGGTCCACCACGAACACCCGCGCGCCGGAATGGCGTAAGATGAAGCCGATCGTGGCCGCGTCGAGCCGCGTGTTGATCGGGCAGAGCACCGCGCCGGCCATCGGCACGCCGTAATGCGCCTCCAGCATCTCCGGCACGTTCGGCAGCAGCACGGCGACCGCCTCGCCGGGGCCGACGCCGGCACGCACCAGCGCGGAGGCGAGACGGCGCGAACGCTCGAGCAGCGTCGCGTAGGTGATCCGCCGCGGACCGTGCACCACGCCGACGCGCGGCCCCCAGACGCGCGCCGCGCGGAACAGGAAGGAGACGGGCGAGAGCGGCACGTGGTTCGCCGCGTTGCGCGGCAGGTCGTCCGCCCCCGGTGTGGGCCCGTCCAGCATCGTCATCGGCTGCTGCTGCATCCCTGGATCTCCCTCCGCCCGTCCGTCCGCACGCGGTCGGCACGGGCGTACGCATGGCGCAACCGGACCCGATCGGCACGGTGGCGGCAAGAGGGCAGGGACTACGGGGCCGCGCGGATGCCCTCCGATGCCGCCGCCCCGGTTTCCGCCCACTGGCTGCTGCCCGTAACCCCGGCGCGGGCGCCGCTCATCGGAGGCGGGCGGGCGGGAAGAGCACGGTCGCCACAGCGGCGGATCCCGCGCCAACGAAGCCTTCCGCCGCCCGGCTCAGCCCGGGCGGGTCGGCTGGCGCAGCACCAGCACCACCGCGCCGACGCCCGTGGCGAGGGACACCAGCGCGAAGGCCGGAGCCGCGATCAGGGCCGCGCCGCCAAGCCCGCCCAAGGGCGCCAACGCAAGCCCGGTTGCGGCCAGACTGCCCAGCGCAGTGAAGGCGGCGACCAGGCACAGGATGAGGACCAGGACCATTCCGCAGCTCCGAATCGTGGCGAGATATGGGCAGGCCGACGAGGAGTCCGCCACGATCCTGACACGATTCGGCCTGATTTCGCCACATTGTGTCAGGGCCCGCCCACCTTGCGGCGAGCGGGCCCCGATCCTGCCCGGTCCGAAATGTTGCGGCGCGGCCCGAGCGCCTTCAGGCCCGCGTCAGGCTGGCACCGTCTGCTGGATGGCGGAGAGGAGCCACTGCCCGCCGCGCGCCCGGACGAAGGTCCAGACCTCGGTCGCCTCGGTGCGGCGATGGGCATCGCCCTCCACCAGCGCGCCGTCGGAGATGCGGTAGGTGGCGTCCAGCATCGAGAAGCGCATGGCCACCCGGGCGTAGTCGCGCCCGTTCTCATGCCAGGCATCGGCGAGGTCGCCCTGCTCAAGCCGCACCTCGCGCGTCTCGTTGCGCAGGCCGCGGCTGGCGAGGTCGGCCAGGTCGTCGGCGAAGTACTGCACCATCTCCGGCGTCGCGATCCGCTGCAGCGCGGCGAGGTCCTGACGCGACCAGGCCTCGTTCGCCTCGATCAGCAGCCGCTCGAAGGTATCGAAATCGGCCTTCTCCAGCCGGATCGTCTCGCCCGCATGCGGCGAGGCGGCGCCCATGCCGGCCGACTTCAGGCCGCCCCCGGCCAGGCCACTCATCCCCGGGCCGTAACCGGTGCGCCCGAGCGCATTCGGCGGCACGCCGCCCGCCGGCACGGCGCGCTGCTCGGCGCCGCCGGCGCGCATGCTGCGGAACAGCCGCAGGCCGAGCCAGACGAGGCCGGCGATCAGCGCGATCTGCAGCAGGAAGCCGAGGAAGCCGGCGAAGCCGTGCAGGCCGCCGAACAGGCCACCGCCGAACAGCAGCCCGCCGAGGCCGGCGCCGATCAGGCCACCCATCAGCCCGGCCATGAAGGGCGAGCGGGAGAAGAAGCCGCCCGTGGCCGGCGCCGTGGCGGGCGCGCCCGGCCGCGCCGACGCCCCCACCCCCGGATTCGCCCGCGAGGGCTCGGTCATGCTCCGCTCCATCGGCCGCGCCGGAGCGGGCGCCGTCCGGGTCGTCGGCGGAGCGGAATAGGTTCGGCTGCCGCTGCTCCCGAAGGAGCGGCCGCCGCCCACGCGCGCATCCGCCATGGCGGGCGCGAGCGCGAAGATAACCGCCGCGGCGGCGGCGAGGAGGGTGGGAAAGCGGCGACGCATGGTGATTGGAGTCTCCGGCAAGCTTATCGTTGAGCGCAATATAGGGGCGCGCGGAACGCATTGCGACGGATTCCGGGGCCGTTCCGCTGCCGCGCCGAGTCTGCGCATGCGAGCACGAAGGGATGCCGGCCCTGCCGGCCGCTCAGTATCTGAGCGCCTCGATCGTCCGCCGCTTCTCCTCCTCATCGAGCGGCACCATCGTCTCCCACACCCCACGCGCCCAGGGGCCGGTGGCGACGATCAGGTCGCGCAGCTCGTCCTCGTCGAGGCTGCCGACATACTCCTCGAGGCTCTCCTCCTCGTCGTCCCAGCCGGCGGCGATGTCCACCACCGTCGCCATGGCGCGCATCGCGAGGTCGTCGAGGTCGCCGGGACGGAACTCGCCCGCCTCGACCAGCTCCGGGATCTGGTGGGCGGTGACGATGGCCAGCGCGGCGGTCTCGCGCGCCGGGGCGCGCGCCTGCTGTCGGCCGGCGGCGAGCTCGGCGATGGCGGAGATCGCCTCCTGGCGCATCTCCGGGATGTCCTTCTTCCACTCCTCGATGGCCATGGGGGTTTTGCTCTCCTTGCCCGGGGGAACGACAGCGGGCCGGCACACGCCTTCAACGAACGAAACGCGGCCCGCGGCGGCGGGATCGCGCGCCGCCCCCCGGGCCGAAGCCAGACCGGCCGCTTCTACCGCACGCCCACGACCAATGTCTGCGGTGAGGGCGGCAAGGGCGCGAACTCCGCCCGCGCAAAGCCCGCATCGGCCAGGATGCGGGCGTATTCGCCGCGCGTATAGGCCGTTCCGGCCGGCGTGCTGAGGAGCATCACGAAGGCGAACATCGCCGGCATGGGTGGCGAGACGCGGTCCTCCTCCGGCACGAATTCCGGCGCGAGCAGCAGCCCACCCTGGAGCACCAGCGCGGCATGCGCGCGGCGCAGCAGGGCGACGCAGCCGGCCTCGTCGAAATGGTGCAGGAAGTTCGGCATCAGCACGACGTCGTAGGGCCCGCCGAGATCGGCCTCGAAGGCGCTGCCGGCGATGGTGCGGAAGCGTCCCGACACGCCGGCGCGCGCGGCGTTCTCCTTGGCCACCTCCAGCACCGCGGCCCAGTCGAGCGCGGTGACCTCGCACTCCGGGTAGCGCTGCGCGAAGGCGAGGCCGAACAGGCCGTGGCCGGCGGCGACATCGAGCACGCGCCGCGGCGCGGCGCGGCCGGAATGCCGCTCGAACCAGGCGAGGGTCGCTGCGGCGACCGGCGCGGCGAAGGGCGTCATGGCGCGGGCGAATTTCACCCAGACCGGGTTGTCGGGCGCGATGCTGCCGAGGCCCGGGGCACCGCCGCGGCGCACCACGCCGGCCGGGTCCTCCAGGACGCTGCCGACCAGTTCGGGCGCGGCCAGGAATTCCTCGATCGAACCCATGTAGCCGGGCGAGCGCCGGTCGAGGAACGCGGCCGCGGTGGGTGAGAGGCCATAGGCACCGCTGCCATCCTTCGTCAGCAGCCCGCGCACGGTCAGCCAGTCGCACAGCGCGCGGATGCCGCGCGGCGCGGCGCCCGTGCGCGCGGCGAGCGCAGCCTCGTCCGTCGCGCCCTCGCCGATGGCGGTGAAGAGGTCGAGCCGGATCGCCGCCTGGATGGCAGCGGTCTGCATGTAGCCCTGGATCGCGTCGAAGACGATGGCGGGATTGGGTTCGGTGGCGCCGCTCATGAGCCTTCCCCTCCGCGTGGCTGACTGGGCGCCGGTCCCCGGCCGGGCCGGCGTCCGCCCGCCCGACGCCCCGCGATGGATGCGGCCGGTCGGTCGGATCGACCGGGCTACGCCCCCGCCATGGTGAGGCCCTCGACCCGCACCGTCGGTGAATCGGTCCCGCGCTTGAATTCCAGGTCGTTCGCCGGGGTGAGGTTGAGGAGCATGTCCTTGAGGTTGCCGGCGATGGTGATCTCGCTCACCGGCTCGGCCAGCGCGCCGCCGCGGATCATGAAGCCCGCCGCGCCGCGGCTGTAGTCGCCGGTGACCATGTTCACGCCCATGCCGATCATCTCGGTCACGAACAGCCCCTCGGCGATGTCGGCCATGAGCTGGGCGGGCGTCAGCGGACCGGGGGCGAGCCAGAGATTGCTCGGCGCCGGTCCCGGCGGGCCGCCGGTGCCGCGGCTCGCATGGCCCGTCGAGGCCATGCCGAGCTGGCGCGCGCTGCGCCAGTCGAGCAGCCAGGTGGTCAGCACGCCGTCCTCGACGACCGCACGCGGCGCGCCCGCCATGCCCTCGCCGTCGAAGGGACGGGAGCGCAGGCCGCGGCGGCGCAGCGGGTCGTCGTGCACGGCGATGCCCACCGCCATCACGCGCTGGCCAAGCCGGTCCTTGAGGAAGCTCGTGCCGCGTGCCACCGCCGCCCCGTTGATCGCGGCGGCGAGATGGCCGAGCAGCGAGCCCGCGACACGCCGGTCGAACACCACGGGCAGGCGCGCCGTCTTCGGCCGGCGCGGGTTCAGCCGCGCCACCGCGCGGTCGCCGGCGCGGCGGCCGATGGCGGCGGCGTCCTCCAGATCGGCGAGGTGCACCGCGCTGGAGAAGTCGTAGTCGCGCTCCATCGCCGTGCCCTGGCCGGCGAGGGCGGTGGCGGAGACGGAATGGCTGGTGCGCGTGAAGGCGCCCGCGAAGCCGTTGGAGCCGGCGAGCGCGATGAGGGTGCGCGACCAGGCGGCCTCCGCGCCCTCGCTGTTGGTCACGCCTTTCACCGCGAGCGCCGCCTCCTCCGCGGCGGCGGCGCGGGCGATCAGGTCCTCGGCGGACGGCTCGATCGGGTCGTCGAGGTCGAGTGCGGCAGCGGCAGCGGGGTTGCCGTCCGGGGCGTCGGCGAGGCCGGCGAAGGGATCCTCCGGCACGGTCCGCGCCATCGCCACCGCGCGCTCGGCCAGGGCCTTGAAGCCCACGGGCGAGGGGTCGGTGGTGGAGACGATCGCCTGCCGCCGGCCGACGAAGACGCGCAGGCCGAGGTCGAAGCCCTCCGCGCGCTCGAGCTGCTCGATCTTGCCGAGCCGCCGCTGCACCGAGAGGGAGCGGCCGTTGACGAGGATCGCATCCGCCGCGTCGGCGCCGGCGCGCCGCGCGGCCGCGACGAGCTCCTGCAAGGTCGCGACGGGGTCGGATGCGGTCGCCGTCGTCATGCCGCCAGCCTCTCCATGATCTCCGCCACGCCCGGCACCTTGCTGCTCGGCCCCATCGCGGCGAGCGTCGGCCGGCCGCGGAAGGCGAAGGCCGCCGCCTCCTGCACCTGCTCGACGGTGACGGCGGCGATCTTCGCCTTGGTCTCCTCGACCGGGACGACGCGGCCATAGACCTGGAGCTGGCGGGCGAGCTGCTCGATCCGGCTGCTGGTGGATTCGAGCGACATCAGCAGCGAGGCACGGAGCTGCGCCTTGGCCCGCGCCAGCTCCTCCTCTGTCACGTCGCGCTGGACCTTGCGCAGCTCCTCGAGCGTGACGGGCATCAGCTCGCTCGCCTCCTCCTCGCCGGTGCCGGCGTAGATCGCGAGCATCCCCGAATCGCGGAAGGGCGAGGCGAAGGAGTAGATCGAGTAGACCAGGCCGCGCTTCTCGCGGATCTCCTGGAACAGCCGCGACGCCATGCCGCCGCCGAGCAGCGTCGAGAGAAGCTGCGCCGGCCAGTAGAGCGGGTGCCGGTAGGGCACGCCCGGGAAGCCGAGCACGATGTGCACCTGGTCGAGGTCGCGCTCCTCGCGGAACTCGCCCCCCTCGTAGCGCGCGGGATCGGCCGGCGGCGGCGCGGACTTCGGCAGGTCGGCGAAATGGGTGCGCACGAGGTCCACCACCGCCTCGTGCTCCAGCGCGCCGGCGGCGGCGACGACGATGTCCTCCGGCCCGTAGTGGCGGCGCATGTAGCCGATCAGCGCCTCGCGCGGCATCGTCTTGATCGTATCCTCGGTGCCGAGGACCGGGCGGCCCATCGGCTGGCCGGGATAGGCGGTGGCCTGGAAGTGGTCGAAGACGATGTCGTCCGGCGTGTCGTTGGCCTGGCCGATCTCCTGCAGGATCACGCCGCGCTCGCGCTCCAGCTCCTCCGGGATGAAGGTGGAGTGGGTCAGGATGTCGCCGAGGATGTCGGCGGCGAGCGGCAGGTCCTCCTTCAGCACCTTGGCGTAGTAGGCGGTCTGTTCGCGCGCGGTGTAGGCGTTCAGGTGGCCGCCCACATTCTCGATCTCGCGCGCGATGGCGGCGGCGTCACGCTTCTCCGTGCCCTTGAAGGCCATGTGCTCGAGGAAGTGGGAAACGCCGTTCTCCTCGGGAGTCTCGTTGCGCGTGCCGGCGCCGACATAGGCGCCGATCGAGACGGTCTCGACGCGCGGCATGCGCTCGGTGACGACGGTCAGGCCGTTGGGCAGGCGGGTCAGGCGGACGGAGTCGCTCAATTCTTTGTCTTCTTCCGGTGTCAGGCGGGACCGTTGCGAAGGGCGTGCGACCGGACGGCGGCCTCGATCGCGCCGAGGTCAGGCGGGAGCACGCGATAACGCTCGGGACGCTCATATAGGTCGGCCAGGCGCGGTGGCAGGGGGGGGCGGAGGCCGGTGGCCTGCTCGACCGCGTCGGGGAACTTCGCCGGATGAGCGGTGGCGGCGACGACGACGGGAATGGCCGGGTCCTCCGGCGCCAGCCCCGCCGCACGCGCCGCGGCGGTGCCGAAGGCCGGGTGCGGG
>JADGHI010000050.1 GCA_019689515.1 Acetobacteraceae bacterium
GCGGGCGCGAAGACGCCGAAGAAGTTGACCAGCTCATAGGCGGCGAGCGGCGGGTATTCCGAAACCGACGGCACGTCGGGAAGCTGCGGCATCCGCTCGCGCGAGGTGACGGCGATCGCCCGGATCTTCCCCTCGCGGATCAGCGGCAGGCCGGAGGCGAGGCTGTTGTAGCCGAACTGCACCTGCCCCGCGGCGATGTCGAGCACGGCGGGGCCGGAGCCGCGATAGGGCACGTGCACGGTCCGGATGCCCGCCATGTGGTTCAGCAGCTCGCCCGAGAGGTGCTGCGGGTTGCCGATGCCGGAGGAGGAGTAGCTCAGCCGCCCCGGATTGGCCTTCGCGTAGGCGACCAGCTCGGCGATCGTGGTGAAGGGGGCGTTGGGATTGCCCATCACCACGTTCGGCACCTTCACCACGACCATCACCGGCCGGAGGTCGCGGATCGGGTCGTAGGCCATGCGGCTGCGGAACAGGTGGTGGTTGATCGCCGTCTCCCCCGCGCCGCCAAGCATCAGTGTATAGCCGTCCGGCGCCGCCTGGGCGAGGGCCTGGGCGGCGATCATGCCGCTCGCCCCGCTGCGGTTCTCCACCACCACCGGCTGGCCGAGCGCGGCGCGCATCGGCTCGGCGAGCAGCCGGGCGGTGATGTCCTGCCCGCCGCCAGCCGCGTAGGGGACGAGGATGCGGATCGCGCGGCTTGGGTAGGACAGGTCCTGCGCCTGGGCCTGGCGGCCCGCCGCTGCCGCGGCGGCGGCGAGCGCCGCGCCGGTTACCGCCGATCGGCGTCGCATCGGGAGCATGGTCTCGTTTCCTCGCTGTTCTTATCGGCCACCGCTGTGCCGTGCCGACGGGCGGCCGGCGGCTGCGCAGGAGCCTATGCGCCCACGCCGGCCCGCGGCAACGGCAGGGGATTCCGCGGCGGTGGCGCCCGCTCGCGGCCATGCCCGGATCCTAGGTTGGCACGGCGTTCCCGCGGCCTGTAAGACTTCTGGGCAATAGGTGCAGGCAGCACCAGGGAGGGGATTGCCACATGATCGGACGCCGCGGTTTCTCGCTTGCCGCCTCGCTCGCGCCTTTCGCCGCGAGCGGCCTCGCCGCGCGGCCCGCCGGCGCGCAGGCCGCCTGGCCGAACCGGGTCATCCGCATGGTGATCCCCTGGCCGCCGGGCCAGGCCACGGACCTGATCGGGCGCATCGTCGCGCAATTCCTGACGACGTCGCTGGGCCAGACGGTGGTGCCGGAGAACCGGCCGGGCGCCGGTGGGCAGATCGGCACCGACGCAGTGGCCAAGGCCGCGCCGGATGGACACACTCTGCTCTCCGCCTCGATCGGGCCGATCACCTTCCAGCCGCTGGTCCAGCGCACGCCCTACGACGTGGAGCGGGACCTCGCCCCGGTCGTGAGCTTCGGCGAGGCGCCCTACATTCTGCTGGTCCGCCCGAGCTTTCCCGCCACCGATGCGCGGTCCTTCGTGGCGCATGTGAAGGCCAATCCTGGGAAGTACAGCTACGCCTCCTCCGGCATCGGCGGGGCGCAGCACATGGTGACGGCGCTGTTCAACGCCCGCGCCGGCCTCGACGCGCTGCACGTGCCCTTCCAGGGCAGCGGCCCGGCGATGGCCGCCTTCCTCGCCGGACAGGTGGACTACGCCATCGAGACGCCGGCCGGGGCCGGCGCGCTGGTGCGGCAGGGGCAGTTGCGCGTGCTCGGCCAGACCCTCGGGCGCCCGAGCGTCCTGCTGCCGGGCATCCCGCCGCTGGCGGAGGCGGCGGACCTGCCGGGCTACGACATCGGCGGCTGGAACGGGCTGATGGCGCCCGCACGCACCCCCAAGCCGATCATTGACCGCCTGGTCGCCGAGGTGGAGAAGGGCCTGGCGACGTCCGAGGTGCGCGAGCGCTTCGCCGCCATCGGCTTCGAGATCGCACCGCGTGGCCCGGATGGGTTCGCGCAGATGCTGCGCGGACTGCGGGAGACCTTCGCCCCGCTGATCCAGCAGCTCGGCATCCGCGCCGAGTGAGCCACAGCACGCCCCGCGCCCGCCCGCCGGGCGAAACAGAGGGTACACGATGACCGCAGAGGCCGAGATCGCCACGCTCCGCGAGATGATCGCCGCAGCCCGCCGCGCCGTGGTGTTCACCGGCGCAGGGATCAGCACGGAGTCCGGCATCCCCGATTTCCGCAGCCCGACCGGTATCTGGACGCAGATGCGGCCGATCTACTTCCAGGAGTTCATCAGCTCGCGTGAAATGCGGCGCGAGGCCTGGAGGCGGAAATTCGCCACCGATCCCGTGCTGCGTGCCGCCGAGCCGAACCGCGGCCACCGCGCCGTGGCGCGCCTGGTGTGCGAGGGGAAGGCCAGCGCCGTCATCACCCAGAACATAGACGGGCTGCACCAGGCCTCCGGCATCCCGGAGGACAAGGTGATCGAGCTGCACGGCAACTCTACCTACGCGCACTGCCTCGATTGCGGCGAGCGCTATGAGCTGGAGCCCCTGCGCGTTGCCTTCGAGCGCGACGGCGACGTGCCCGACTGCGCCGCCTGCGGCGGGCTGGTGAAGACCGCGACCATCAGCTTCGGCCAGGCGATGCCGGAGGCGGCGATGATCCGCGCCGAGGCGGAGACGCGGGCCGCCGACCTTTTCCTCGTCCTGGGCTCCTCGCTCGTCGTCTATCCGGCGGCGGGCTTCCCGGAGATGGCCAAGCGCAATGGCGCGCGTCTGGTGATCGTGAACAACGAGGAGACGCCACTCGACGACATCGCCGACCTCGTGATCCACCGCAGCATCGGCGAGGTCATGGGCGGCGCCGTCGGCAACAACTGACGGCGGGCGGCACGGCCGGCTTGGTCGCAGCAAGGCGCGATGCCTGGGCGGGCCGCCCTTGCCTTTCGCCGGATCCGTGCGTTTCGGGAAGGGATGGTGGGCGCGGCAGGGATTGAACCTGCGACCCCCCGCGTGTGAAGCGGATGCTCTCCCGCTGAGCTACGCGCCCGAAGCGGCCGCACGGATAGGTGTGCGGTTCGGCTGAGTCAAGCGGTGCGCGACGGGCCATGGGGCGCCTGGGCTGCTGCGTCGGAGGGCGATCGGTCGCTCGCTCGCGCGGCCGTGCGTTGACCACGGCCCCGGCCTCGGCCGCGATGGAGCCGCATGCCTCGGCGCGATCCCCTCCCTTCCGCTGCCGCCCGCGCGGGCCGCGCCGCCCTCGCGCCGTCGCTGACGGCTGCCCTGCTCCTCGCTGCGGGCACGGTGCCGGCGTGGGCGGAAGGGGCAGCCTACCCGGCCCGCTATCGCGTCTTCGCCGCCGGCCTGCCCGTCCTCGATGTCGAAGCATCGTTCGAGCTGGGGGCGGAGACCTATCGGCTGCGAGCCCGGCTGCGCACGCTCGGCCTCGCCGCGATCGCCACGCCGGGCGAGCAGGTCAGCGAGGTGGCCGGCCGGCTGCGCGGCACCGAGGCGCGGCCCTGGCGCTACCGCTCCGAAGGGCGCTGGCGCGGCCGGCTGCGGCGCCTCGTGCTCGACTGGGAAGGCGCGGACCCGGTCCTGCGCCTGCTGCAGGAGACACCTGGGCCGGAGGAGTTCGAGCCGGTGCCGCCCGAGCTCCGCCGCGGCACGCTCGACGCGCTCTCGGCCCTGGTGCAGCTCGGGCGTCTGGTCGCCGCGACCGGACGCTGCGAGGCCAGCGCAGCGATCTATGACGGGCGCCGGCGCACGGACTACGTGCTGCGCACCGCCGGGCGCGAGGTGCTGCCCTCCTGGCGCGATGCCTGGGCCGGGGAGGCGCTGCGCTGCGGCTTCGAGGGCCGCCAGGTGGCTGGTTTCCGCCGCGGCCAGGACGCCGGGGAGCGCGGGCGGCCGCAACGCGGCGATGCCTGGCTCGCGCCGCTCATCCCCGGCAGTCCGCCCGTGCCGGTGCGGCTCACGGTGGAGACGCCTTGGCTCGGCACGGTCGAGGCCTATCTCGTCGCGGCCGCCAGCGATTCGCCGCCGCGCTGATCCCGCCGCGCTGCCGTGAGCAGGCGGGGCAGGAGCGCGGGCAGGTCTCCCGGTGCCCGGGCCTGCGCCGCCGCGCCCTCGGCCATCTCGGGCGGGCCATAGCCCCAGGTCACGAAGACGGCGGGGAGGCCCGCCCCGAGGGCGGCCGCCACGTCGTTGCGGTGGTCGCCGATCATCACCGCCGCCGCCGGCTCGCCCCCGGCGAGGCGCAGCGTCGCCAGCAGATGCGCCGGATCGGGCTTGCGCACGGGGAAGCTGTCGCCCGCGCCGATGGCGACGAAGCGATCGAGCAGGCCGAGCACCTCGAGCACGGCGCGGCTCGCCGCTTCCGGCTTGTTGGTGCAGACCGCCAATTGCCAGCCCTCCGCTCGGAGCGCATCGAGCGCATCCGGGATGCCGGGGAAGGGCCGCGTCTCGACGACGGCATGGGCGGTGTAGTCGGCGAGGAAGGTCTCGAGCGCCGCCGGGTCGAAGCTTCGGCCGCGCGCGGCGAGCGCCCGCTCGACCAGGGCACGTGCGCCGTCCCCGATCATCGCGACCACCTCGGCGCGCGCGAAGCCGGGCAGGCCGAGCCGCGCCATCAGGCGGTCCGTTGCGGCGTGCAGGTCGGGGGCGCTGTCCACCAGCGTCCCGTCCAGGTCGAAGAGCGCGGTGCGGCGGTGCATCCTTCGTCGCTTAGAGGAGGCACCGCCGCGGCGCAATCCGACCGGTGGGGTAGCGGCTGGATGTCCAGCCCGGTCTCGCCGGCGGTCGCCTCGGGCGGGTTCTTCACTAGGTGGGAGATCGAGCGAGCGATCGACCCGGGCGCAGGGCGCCTCGTTCGAGGCCATCGCGGCCTCGCGGGTGTCGAAGTGGGTCACCGTCGCGCTTGAGCCGCTACGGGGTGATGGAAGCCGGCAAGCTCGCGCAGGACGGGAACGAATTCCGCCTCGACCTTGCGGCTCAAGCCGTCGAGGGAGCCGAGCTTGAGGACTTCGCGGATGCCGACGAACATCGCGGCCTCCCCGGCACTTCCTTCGCCGCTGTGAGAGGCGGCGCTCCGCTCACCGGAAGGGGGTAAGGCGGAGCGGCCTGTGATCGTGCATGCGGCCGTGTGGTCCTTGCGGGCTGGGCGGCTCCGATCTCGGGGCCCTCGCGCCTGCTGGGCCGAGCCGAGCCCGGCCGCGCTGGGGTTGCCCGCGAGGGAACGTCACACCCTGCAACAGGGATTGAGGGCGCGCACGCGGGACCAAGCTTGCCCAACGGCAGCCCTGGGCCTTAACCCGGTCGGCATGACCGATTCGGCTTCTCCCGCTATCGCCATCGTCCTTGCCGCCGGGCTCGGCACCCGGATGCGCTCCGCCCTGCCCAAGGCGCTGCACCCGATCGCCGGCCGGCCCATGCTGCGCCACCTGCTCGCCGCGGTGGAACCGGTGTTCGAGCGCGCGGTGGTCGTCGTCGGCCCGGACATGCCGGCGCTGGAGCGGGCCGCCGCGCCGCACCCGACGGTGGTCCAGGCCGAGCGCCTCGGCACCGCGCACGCCGCTCTGCAGGCGGCGCCGGTCCTCGCGGAGTGGGATGGCGACGCCGCCGTGCTCTATGCGGACAACCCGCTGATCCGGCCCGAGACGCTGCGCCGCCTGCGTGCCGCGCGGCAGGAGGCGGACCTCGTGCTGCTCGCCATGCGCCCGGCCGATCCAGGGCGCTATGGCCGGGTGATCGGCGACGGCAGGGGCGGCGTGGCGCGCGTCGTCGAATGGGCGGATGCGAGCGAAGCGGAACGCGCGGAGGGGCTGTGCAACGCCGGCGTGGTCTGCGCCCGCGCCGCGGACCTCCTCCGCTGGCTGCGCGCGGTGCGCAACGACAACGCCAAGGGCGAATACTACCTGACCGACGTGGTCGCGCTCGCCCGCGCCGAGGGGCAGCGCTGCGTCGCGGTGGAGGCGCCGGAGGCCGAGCTGCGCGGCATCAACAGCCGCGCCGAGCTGGCGGCCGCGGAAGCCGAGGTCCAGGCCGCGCTGCGCGCCGCCGCGCTCGACGGGGGTGCGACGCTGGTCGCGCCGGAGACGGTGTTCCTCAGCTATGACACGCGGCTCGCGCCCGACGTGACGGTGGGGCCCAATGTGGTGTTCGGCCCCGGCGTCTCGGTCGAGGAGGGTGCCGAGATCCGCGCCTTCAGCCACCTCGAGGGTTGCCGCGTCGGGCGGGGCGCGATCATCGGCCCCTTCGCGCGGCTGCGGCCCGGCACGGTGATCGAGGCCGGCGCGCATGTCGGCAATTTCGTGGAGCTGAAGGCCGCGGTGCTGGGGGAGGGGGCGAAGGCCAACCACCTGGCCTATCTCGGCGATGCCTCCATCGGCGCGGGGGCGAACATCGGCGCCGGCACCATCACCTGCAATTACGACGGCATCGCCAAGCACCGCACCGAGATCGGGGAGGGGGCTTTCATCGGCTCCGACACCGCCCTGGTCGCGCCCGTGCGCGTCGGCGCGCGCGCCCTGGTCGGCGCCGGCAGCGTCATCACGGAGGACGTGCCGGACGACGCGCTGGCGATCGCGCGCGGCCGGCAGGCGGTGAAGCCGGGGCGCGGCTTCAAGGGCAAGTCCGGGAAGGGGGCCTGAGGCATGTGTGGGATCGTTGGCGTCGTCGGGCGCGCAGAGGCCGCGCCGCGCCTCCTCGAAGCCCTGCGGCGGCTCGAGTACCGCGGCTACGACAGCGCCGGCATCGCCACGCTGGTCAACGGCCACATCGAGCGCCGGCGCGCCGAAGGCAAGCTCGTCAACCTCGCCGGGGTGCTGGAACGTTCGCCGCTGCCCGGCACCACCGGCATCGGCCACACCCGCTGGGCGACGCATGGCGCGCCGACCGAGCGCAACGCCCACCCGCATGCCACGCACCGCGTCGCCGTGGTGCACAACGGCATCATCGAGAACCACGCCGAGCTGCGCACCGAGCTGGAGGCGCAGGGCGCGGAGTTCGAGACCGAGACCGATACCGAGACGCTCACCCGCCTGCTCGACTGGTACCTCGCCCAGGGCGCCGGGCCGGAGGAGGCGACGGCGCGCGCGCTCAAGCGCGTGCACGGCGCCTTCGCCGTTGCGATGATCTTCGCCGGCCATCCGCGCACGCTGATCGCCGCGCGCCAGGGCGCGCCGCTGGCCGTCGGCTATGGCGAGGGCGAGATGTTCGTCGGCTCCGACGCGCTCGCTCTCGCGCCCCTGACGCGCCGCATCGCCTATCTGCAGGAGGGCGACTGGGCGATCGTGAACGATGCCGGCGCGCGCTTCTTCGACGCGCAGGACCGGCCGGTGGAGCGGGAGATCCGCATCACCGCGCTCTCCGGCGCGGCGACCGGGAAGGGCAATTACCGCCACTTCATGGAGAAGGAGCTGCACGAGCACCCAGTGGTGATCGGCGAGACGCTCCGCCAGTATGTCGAGCCCTCCACCCGCGCCGTCTCCCTGCCGCCGCTGCCCTTCGACCCGGCCGCCGTGCCGCGGCTGACGGTGACGGCCTGCGGCTCCGCCTTCCTCGCCGGCCTTGTCGGGCGCTACTGGATCGAGAGCCTCGCCCGCATCCCCGTCGAGGCCGACATCGCGAGCGAGCTGCGCTACCGCGACCCGCCGCTGACCGAGGGCGCCGCCGCGCTCCTCGTCAGCCAGAGCGGCGAGACGGCGGACACGCTCGCGGCGCTGCGGCTGCTCAAAGCCGGTGGCCAGCGCACTCTCGCCGTGGTGAACGTGGACGAGAGCAGCATGGCGCGCGAGAGCGACGCGAGGCTCCTCACCGTCGCCGGGCCGGAGATCGGCGTCGCCTCGACCAAGGCCTTCACCGCCCAGCTCTCGGTCCTCGCCTGCCTAGCCATCGGCTTCGCCCGGGCGCGCGGGCGGCTCTCGCACGAGGAGGAGGCGCGGCTGACCGCAGCGCTGCTGGAGCTGCCCGGCCATGCCGCTGCGCTGCTCGAGAACGGCAAGGCCATCCAGGCGCTCGCGCAGGAGGTCGCGCCGGCGCGCGACGTCCTGTTCCTCGGCCGCGGCAATCTCTATCCGATCGCGATGGAGGGCGCCCTCAAGCTCAAGGAGATCAGCTACATCCACGCCGAGGGCTACGCCGCCGGCGAGATGAAGCACGGCCCCATCGCTCTGATTGACCCGGCGGTGCCGGTCATCGCGCTCTGCCCCTCCGGCCCGCTGTTCGAGAAGACTGCGAGCAACCTGCAGGAGGCGGCCGCACGGGGCGGGCGCGTGATGGTCTTCACCGATGCCGAGGGCGCGCCCGCGCTGGGGCGCTTCGCCGAGCGCGTGATCGAGCTGCCGCGGGTGGATCCCTTCGTCGCGCCGATCCTGCATGCGATCCCGGTGCAGCTCCTCGCCTATCACGTCGCCGTGCTCAAGGGCACGGATGTGGACCAGCCGCGGAACCTCGCGAAGAGCGTGACGGTGGAGTAGGGGCGGGGGCGCGTCTCGCGCCCGGGCTGACAGTCCCCCATCGGCGGCCTATCTTCCGGGCACACCCGAACGGGGAGACGCCGCCATGCTCGATGTCACCGCCAAGCTGCCGCTCAAGGACCCGGAGCTGCTGCGCCAGGCGAACTACATCGCCGGCAAGTGGGTGCAGGCCGACAGCGGCCGCACGATCGAGGTGAGGAACCCCGCCAACGGCGAACTCGTCGGCACTGTTCCCGCCATGGGCGCCGCCGAGACCCGCCGCGCCATCGAGGCGGCGAACGAGGCCTATCCCGCCTGGCGCGCCATGCTGGCGAAGGACCGCGCGGCGATCCTGCGGCGCCTCGCCGAGCTGATGCACCAGCACGCCGACGACCTCGCCGCCATCATGACGGCCGAGCAGGGCAAGCCGCTCGCCGAGGCCAAGGGCGAGGTGGCCTATTCCGCCTCCTTCATCGAGTGGTTCGCCGAGGAGGCCCGCCGCGTCTATGGCGAGACCATCCCGCAGAACGCCAAGGGCCGGCGGATCATCGTGCAGAAGGAGCCGATCGGCGTCTTCGCCGCGATCACGCCGTGGAACTTCCCCTCCGCCATGATCACCCGCAAGGCTGGCCCCGGCTGGGCCGCGGGCTGCACCGGCGTGATCCGGCCTGCCTCGCAGACGCCGTTCTCGGCCCTCGCCCTCGCGGTGCTGGCGGAGCGTGCCGGGATGCCGCCCGGCGTGTGCAACATCATCACCGGGCCGTCGGGCGAGACGGGGAAGGAGCTCACCTCCAACCCGATCGTGCGGAAGCTCTCCTTCACCGGCTCGACCGAGGTGGGGCGGGTCCTGCTCGCGCAGTGCGCGCCGACGATCAAGCGGACCTCGATGGAGCTCGGCGGCAACGCGCCCTTCATCGTGTTCGACGACGCGGATCTGGATGCCGCCGTGCAGGGCGCGATGGCCTCGAAGTACCGCAACACCGGCCAGACCTGCGTCTGCGCCAACCGCATCCTGGTGCAGGACGGCGTCTATGACGCCTTTGCGCAGAAGCTGAAGGAGGCGGTGGAGGCGCTGAAGGTCGGCCCGGGCATGGAGCCCGGAGTCACCCAGGGCCCGCTGATCAACGCCGCCGCGGTCGCGAAGGTCGAGGAGCACATCGCCGACGCCACCGCCAAGGGCGCACGGATCGTCACGGGCGGCAAGCGGCACCCGCTGGGGGGCAACTTCTTCCAGCCGACGGTCCTCGCCGATGTCCCGCCGAGCGCGCTGATCTTCAAGGAGGAGACCTTCGGTCCGGTCGCGCCGCTGTTCCGCTTCAAGACGGAGGAGGAGGCGATCCGCCTCGCCAACGACACGGAGTTCGGCCTCGCCGCCTATTTCTACGCCCGCGACGTCGGCCGCATCTTCCGCGTCGCCGAGGCGCTGGAATACGGCATCATCGGCATCAACGAGGGCATCATCTCGACCGCCGAGGCGCCATTCGGCGGCTTCAAGCAGTCGGGCCTCGGGCGCGAGGGCAGCCACTTCGGCATCGAGGAGTATCTGGAGGTCAAGTACCTCGCCCTCGGCGGGATCGGGACCTGAGTCACGCCCCGCTGACCGCCACCACGCGCCTGGTGGCGGTCAGGGGAGTTGCAACTCGACGACGCTGCTGCCAGGCAGCTCGCTGCGCTCCACGATCCGGCCATCGGCGAGGACGGCGCGGAGGCCATAGTTGCCGATGCAGGATGGCAGGGTGATCGAGGCGGACTGCCCCGGCGCCAGGCCAGCCGGTCCGAGTTGGTTTGGCCCCCGTGACGGGGATGAGACGTAGATCTCCCGGATCACCTGTGTGCCATGGTTCGTGATCCGGACCAATGGTGCGACCGTGCAGGCCCGCGCCACGCCGGCCCGCTGGGCGGCCGCCCCGGGCAAGAGGGCGAGAGCCAGGAGAGCGCGGCGGAGTGCCATCGGTCGGGATCCCACAGCAGAGGGGTTGGCGGTGCCCCAGGACTATTTGCTCCGCTCGATTCACGGCGAGGGCTATCGTCGGCTCCCTCGCGCCGCCTGAGACTCCCGCCGCAACCACTGGCGCGTTCCGTGCGAAGTGGTGCATTCAGGGCCGAAGGCCGGCCCGATCCCGGTGAGCCATGATCCAGGATGCCAACCATGCCCTACGACTATGACCTCTTCGTCATCGGCGGCGGGTCCGCGGGCGTGCGCTGCGCGCGCATCGCCGCCGGGCATGGCGCCCGCGTCGCCATCGCCGAGGAACGCTTCTGGGGCGGCACCTGTGTCAATGTCGGCTGCGTGCCCAAGAAGATCATGGTCAACGCCGCCGAGTACGGCACCTGGATCGAGGACGCTCCGGCCTTCGGCTGGGAGGTCACGAAGGGCCCGCACGACTGGGCGAAGCTCGCCCGGGTGCGCGACGCGGAGGTGCAGCGCCTCTCCGGCCTCTACCGCGGCATGCTGGAGAATGCGGGCTGCACGGTTTTCGAGTGCCGCGCCAGCTTCGTGGACGCGCACACCTTGCAGGTCGGCGAATCCCGCGTCACCGCGGAGCGCATCGTGATCGCGACCGGCGGCCGCCCGGTGCGGCCCGATATCCCGGGCGGCGAGCTCGGCCTGATCTCCGACGACGTGTTCACCATGCACGCGCTGCCGCGGCGCATCGCCATCGTCGGTGCGGGCTACATCGCGGTGGAGTTCGCTGGCATCTACCACGGGCTCGGCGCCGAGGTGGACCTGGTCTACCGCGCCGACCTCCCGCTGCGCGGCTTCGACCAGGATCTCCGCGCCGGGCTGCGTGACGCCTACGAGGCCCAGGGCATCCGCCTCCACCCCGGCCAGCAGCCGACCGCGATCGAGCGCCATGGGGAAGGGTTTGTCCTCCGCACCCAGCAGGGCGAGGAGATCGAGACGGATTGCGTCCTCTTCGCCACCGGCCGCGAACCCAACATCCATGGCCTTGGCCTCGATGCGGCCGGGGTCTGCTGCACGGAGGCGGGCGCCGTGATCGTGGACGACAACCACGCCACCACCCAGCCCCACATCTTCGCCATCGGCGACGTGACGGACAGGCTGAACCTCACGCCGATGGCGACGGCCGTGGGTCATGCGCTCGCCGATACCCTGTTCGGCGGCAACCCCCGGCGGGCCAGCTACCAGAACGTCCCGACCGCCGTCTTCTCCACCCCGCCGATCGCCACGGTCGGCCTGACTGAGGCCGATGCGGCCGCGCAGGGGCCTTGCGACATCTATCTGGCCCGCTTCACCCCGATGCGGCACACCATCAGCCGCCGGCCGCGGCGCACCCTGATGAAGCTCGTCGTCTGCCAGCGCACGCGAAAGGTCCTCGGCGCGCACATGCTGGGCGAGGACGCTCCGGAGATCATGCAGGGCATCGGCATCGCCGTGGTCATGGGCGCGACCAAGGAGGACTTCGACCGCACCATCGGCATCCACCCGACCGCGGCGGAGGAGTTCGTCACGCTGCGCACCCGGGTCCGCGAGGTCGGGCTGCCCGAGAAGGCAGCGGCGGCCGAATAGCCGATCACAGGTTGTGCGGCCGGCCGGGTTGGCAACGCAGCGGCGATGCGGGCATCGTTTCTTCCTCGTATCGCGGGGGATCGTTATGCTGCCGGTCGCGATCCCGCTCCCGATGCTGGGGCGAAGGGAGCGGTTTCCCGCCGCTGGCCCGGACGGTGGCCGAGGAGCGACTGACCGGGGGCCGGGGCGGGTTCACCGGCCCGCGCCGGTCGGCTAAGGTTCGATACTTACCTGGAGACTTCGACCATGGCCGCGCGCGCCTGGAATCCCAATAGCTGGCGAGAGATGCCGATCCGGCAGGTACCGGAATACCCCGATGCGGCACGTCTGTACGCCATGGAGCGCCGGATCGCGGGCTTTCCGCCCCTGGTCTTCGCGGGGGAGGCGCGGCGCCTGAAGGCCGCGCTCGCCCGCGCCGGCGACGGCCAGGCCTTCGTCC
Source organism: Acetobacteraceae bacterium (assembly GCA_019689515.1). Taxonomy (GTDB): domain Bacteria; phylum Pseudomonadota; class Alphaproteobacteria; order Acetobacterales; family Acetobacteraceae; genus Caldovatus. Next base: position 12,373 of record JADGHI010000050.1, read on the forward strand.
TGCAGGGCGGCGACTGCGCCGAGAGCTTCGCCGACTTCAACGCCAACATCATCCGCGACACCTTCCGGGTGCTGCTGCAGATGGCGGTGGTGCTGACCTTCGGCGCCGCGGTCCCGGTGGTGAAGCTCGGCCGCATGGCCGGCCAGTTCGCCAAGCCGCGCAGCAGCGACACCGAGACGCGCGACGGCGTGACGCTCCCCTCCTACCGCGGGGACATCATCAACGCGCCGGAATTCACGCCGGAGGCGCGCGTCCCCGATCCCGGCCGGATGGAGTTCGCCTACCTTCAGTCCGCCGCCACCCTGAACCTGCTGCGTGCCTTCGCGACCGGCGGCTACGCCGATCTGCACCAGGTCCATCGCTGGAACCTCGGCTTCGTGCAGCGTAGCCCGCTCGCGGAGCGCTACGCCGACCTCGCCCACCGCATCGACGAGACGCTGAACTTCATGTCCGCCTGCGGCATGGCCGAGCTGCGGGAGGTGCGGGAGACGGACTTCTACACCAGCCACGAGGCCCTACTGCTGCCCTATGAGCAGGCGCTGACGCGCGTGGATTCCACCACCGGCGACTGGTACGCCTGCTCTGCGCACTTCCTCTGGATCGGCGATCGCACGCGGCAGCCGGACGGTGCGCATGTCGAGTTCCTGCGCGGCGTGAAGAACCCGATCGGCATGAAGGTCGGGCCGAGCATGGACGCGGACGAGCTCGTCCGGCTGACCGAGATCCTCAACCCAGCAAACGAGAAGGGGCGACTCACCCTGATCTCCCGCATGGGCGCGGACAAGGTCGAGGCGAAGCTGCCGCCGCTGATCCGTGCCGTGCAGCGCGCCGGGCGCAACGTGGTCTGGCTCTGCGACCCGATGCACGGCAACACCACGACCGTGAACGGCTTCAAGACCCGTCGCTTCGACGCGATCCTCGCCGAGGTGCGGAGCTTCTTCGACGTCCACCACGCGGAGGGCACCTGGCCCGGCGGCGTACATGTCGAGATGACCGGGCAGGAGGTGACGGAGTGCCTCGGCGGTGCGCACCGCCTCTCCGAGGCCGACCTCGCGGCGAACTACGCTACCTTCTGCGACCCGCGGCTCAATGCCGAGCAGTCGCTCGAGCTCGCCTTCCTGGTGGCGGAGGAGCTGAAGGCCCGCCGCGCGCGGCGGGCGGCCGCGCCCGCCCAGGCGGCGCAGTGACGGCTGGGCG
>JADGHI010000051.1 GCA_019689515.1 Acetobacteraceae bacterium
GCACAGAGCGGCGGGCGCCGCCGCGCGCCCGATCAGCCCGCCGCCGGCGCGGCGTTCACTCGCCCGTCAGTGCGACATCAGCACCGGCAGCGTCATCTGGCGCAGCAGGGTGCGCGTCACGCCGCCGAGCACAAGCTCGCGCATGCGGGAGTGGCCGTAGCCGCCAACGACCAGGAGGTCGGCGCCCGACTCCGCCACGCGGTTCAGCAGCAGCTCACCGTCAGGAACATCCGGGGCGGTCACGCGGTCCACCTCCACCTTCACGCCGTGCCGCGCCAGGTGCACGGCAATGTCGGTGCCCGGCGCCTCGCCATGGCCATCCGGCCCGACGCGCGGATTGATCACCAGCACCGTCGCCGAATCCGCCCGCGCGATGAGCGGTATCGCGTCGTTGATGGCCCGGGCCGCCTCCCGGCTCGCATTCCAGCCGATCACCACCTTGCGACCCACGCTCTCGAAGCGTCCGGCATAGGGCACGATGAGCACGGGCCGGCCGGAAGAGAACAGCACCGCCTCGATCACCGCGCGGGCCCAGCGCGAGCCACCGCCCTCCGGGTCCTCCTGGCCAACCACCGTCAGGTCGGCATAGCGCGCGTGCAGCATCACGGTCTCGGGAGTGGGTCCCTCCACCTGGCGCCACTCGCCCGCGAGGCCGTCGAGCCGCAGGCGCTCGCGGAAGGCGGCCTCGACCTTCGCCGCGTCGGCGAGCGCATCCTGGCGCATCTGCTCCATCAGCTCGGCCACCACGGCGCCGCCGCCGCCGGGGTCGCCGACGAAGGCCGGCAGGAACAGGTCCACGACGTGCAGACCGGTGAGGTGCGCGCCGTGGCTCTGTGCAAGTGCCGCCGCGACGCGCAGCCGCGCATCCGATTGTTCCGTCGCGTCGAGGTGAACCAGGATGTCCTTGAGCGCCATCGAGTCCTCTCCCTCCAGGTCCGTCGTCCGCCTCCCCTCCCGGCGCTCCGCCGGCGGGGCCAAGAGACCGAGCGCACCATGCACGCCCGGCGCGGAAGGGCCTTGACCGGGATCAAGCGCAGCTGTCCCGGTCACGGCGGCCGGCGGTCAGCGGCTGCGCACTCCGACGGAGCGCAACGGCGGCTGCCGGGGACGACGCCGAGGCCGTCGCGCGTCTGCCCGTTCCGCGCAGCGCACCCTGGCACCATCGCCCCGGCGCCGCGCGTGCTCACACGGGACCGCGCCAGGAGTTGATCTCACGCAAGGCTGCGCACGCCATCGCGGCGCACAGCTATGTACCAGGATGCGCTCCCCGATCGCTGCTCTCGGCCTCGTGCTCGCCGCCGCCGGCGCCGCCTGCGCACCCGTCGCTCCGTCGCCGCCGACCGCGGAGCGCGGCGCACCGCCGCATCCCTCCGACCTTCCGCCCGCTCGCGTCGCGGCCGAGGCCGCGCTCCTCCGCGCCGCGCTCCGCGCCGAGGTGCCCGAGCTGGAAACCCTGCCGCCGGAGCGGGAGCGCGCGTTGCTCGCCCTCGCGCAACAGGAGGTCGCTCGCAGCGCGCTCGCGCTGGAGCGCACTCAGCTCCTCGTCGTCGTGGACCGCAATCCGGAGGTCCAGCGCCTTGCCCTCGTCCTCGCCCGCCCGAACGGGGAATGGGAGAGCCTCGGCGCGGCGCGCGTCTCGACCGGTATGGCCGGCCGGCGCGGCTACTTCATCACGCCGACCTGCGTCTTCCGGCACAGCACGGCCATTCTGGACTATCGCGCCAGGGGCACCTTCAACGCGCAGGGCATCCGCGGCCTCGGCGTGCGCGGCATGCGCGTCTGGGACTTCGGCTGGGTTCCCGCGCAGAAGGGCTGGCGCGAGGCCGATGCCGAGCCGGGCGAGATCCGCCTGCTGCTGCACGCGACCGACCCGGACCTGCTGGAGCCGCTCCTCGGCCGGCCGGCGTCGCAGGGCTGCGTCCGCGTCCCGGCGGCGGTGAACCGCTTCCTCGACCGGCGCGGCGTGCTGGACGTCGGGCACGAGCGGGCCGCCGCAGAAGGCAACGCCCGCATCGGCGCAGTCCTGCGGCCGGACCGCGAACCGACCCCGCTCGCGGGAGATGCGATGGTGGTGGTGGATTCCTCGGCGGCGCCCTGAGCCACGGACGGGGTGCGCGCGGACGCGCACCAGCTGCCCGCTCACGCGATTGCCAGGAGGAGTTTGAGGTGGATCAACCCATCCGCCGGGCAACCGGTGTTCGCTCGCAGCGCATCCGCAGGGATGCATGTCGACGCGCCGTGGCCCGATCGAACGCACTTGCGGCCAGCGGGCGGAGTTGCGCGGCAAGGGATGGAGAGGGGCAATGACACGAAGCTCGGTCGCATCCGCCGATGCGCGTCAGGGCCACGGACAGGCGACCGGCCAGCGGCCCGCGGAGTCCGAGGCGGAGCGGCAGACGTTCACGGCCACCGGGACCGAACTCTTCCCGGAGGCTGCGGCGGCATGGGCCAACGCCTGCTGCTCGGCCATCGACGGCGCACGGAGGATGCTCGACCTGCATCGCAGTCTGTTCGATGCCGGGCGGGAGGCGCTGCGCCGCCAGCAGGACGCGGTCCTGGATGCATGGTCGCAGGGCCTGGGGCGCCGGCCGTCCGGGGAGGAGCGTCACCGGATGACGCCAGTGGACCAGGCCGGGCTTCCGCTGGCGGCGCTCACACGGCTCAGCCTCGACGCGATGGACGGCATGATGCGGTCCCTGCGCACCGCCAACGACGCGGCGCTGGAAGCATCCCAGGCCGCCATGTCGCAGGCGCTCCAGCCCTGGACGGCACCGGCGTCGGCCGAAACGGGGAAGCGCCGCGCCGCCGCGGCGGATTGAAGGCCGGGGCGGCGCTCAGGCCAGTCCGATGCGCTGCCGGAAGGCCTCGTCGCGCATCGAGACGTCCTGGCCGACGAGATCGTCGGCAGCCGGGGTGCACAGGTAGAGGAGGCCGCGCACCGCGTGCTCGACGGGCGACAGCTCGGCGCGCGGGATGCGGCTGATCGCGTTCATGCCGGAGGCGCGGATCTTCGCCTGCATGTCGGTGTCGATCGTGCCCGGCGCGAAGCCGAAGACCCGGATCCCCTTGCCCGATGTCTCGAGCGCAATGGCGCGTGTGAACATCGCGAGCCCGGCCTTGCCCGAACAATAGGCGCTCCAGCCCTCGAGCGGCCGGAAGGCGGCGCCGGAGGAGACGTTGACGATCGTGCCACCGCCACCGCCGGCCAGCATGCCCGGCAGCGCGGCCCGCACGGCATTGTAGGCGCCGACCAGGTTGATCGCGATGCTGCGCGCCCATTCCGCCGGGTCGGAGGTCGCGATCTCGACGATCGGCTCGATCACGCCGGCGTTGTTGACCAGGATGTCGAGGCCGCCCAGCGCCGACCGCGTCCGGGCCACCGCGCGCTCGACCGCGGCGTAGTCGGCGACGTCGCAGGCCATGGCTTCGGCCCGGCCGCCGGACGCCGCGATGTCGCGCGCCGCGGCCTCCACCGCCGCGCCGTCGCGCGCGACCAGCATCACGGCCGCGCCGCGCGCCGCGAGCGCCCGCGCCACCCCTTCGCCCAGGCCGCGGCTCGCACCGGTCACCAGCGCCACCCTGCCGTCGAGATCGGCCATCGCCCTGCCCCTCCCTTGAACGCTTCGCTGTCCGATGGTCTCTACGGGGCGCATCATCGGCGCACAACCGCGGGAGGGGGACATGACGAAGGCTCTGGAGGGAAAGGTGGCGCTGGTGACCGGCGCCGGGAAGAACATCGGCCGCGCCATCGCGCTGCGCCTGGCGCGCGACGGCGCCGCGGTCGTCGTCAACGGCCGCTCCGACCGGGCCGCCATCGAGGCGGTGGCGGGCGAGATCACCGCGATGGGCGGCAAGGCCGTCGCTCACCTCGCCGATGTCTCCGACCCGGAGGCGGTCGCGCGGATGGTCGAGTCCGCCATGGACGCGCTCGGCGGCATCGACATCGCCGTGTCCAACGCCGGGCTGCGGCGCCAGACGCCGTTCACCGAAATGTCGCTCGCCGAGTGGCGGGAGATTCTGTCCGTCGCGCTCGACGGCGCGTTCATTCTGGCGCGGGCCGTCGTGCCGCAGATGATCCGCCGGGGCGGCGGCGCCATCGTCGGGCTGTCGGGCATTTCGACCCATGTCGGCACGCCGAACCGCGCGCATGTCTCGGCGTCCAAGGCCGGGCTCGAGGGGCTGATGCGGGCGCTCGCGGTGGAGCTCGCGCCGCACAACATCCGCTGCAACAGCGTCGCGCCTGGCACGATCGACACGGTGCGCGGCGCCTCCGCCGGAGCGCGGCCGAGCACGCTCAGCGAGTCCACCGTGCCGCTGCGGCGCAAGGGGACGGTGGAGGAGATCGCCGAGGTCGTGCGGATGCTGGTCGGGCCGGAGGGCGGCTACATCACCGGCCAGACGATCCACGTGAACGGCGGCGCCTTCCTGACCTGAGAGGAAGGCCGCCAGCCGGTCTTCAGCCCCCCTCGGCCGCGCGCTGCGCAAGCCGCATCAGGCGCAGGAAATTCCCGGACCAGAGGAGGGCGATCTCGCGCGCGCCGTAGCCGCGGCGCATCAGCTCGGCCGTGAGGTTCGCGCTCTCCGACGCGTCCGCCCAGCCGGCGACGCCGCCGCCGCCGTCGAAGTCGGAGGAGAGGCCGACATGGTCGATGCCGATCCGCCGCACGGCGTAGTCCACGTGGTCCACGATGTCCGCGACGGAGGCGGTGGTCTTCCCGTCCTCGCCGGGCGCGCGCAGGAAGGCGGGCACCGCGGTGATCTGCACCAGCCCGCCGACCTCGCGGAGCATGTCGAGCTGCTCGTCGTCGAGGTTGCGCGGATGGGGGCGCAGCGCCGCGCAACAGGCATGCGTCGCGACGACCGGCGTGCGGGAGAGCGCCGCCGCCTGCAGCATCGTCGCCCGGGAGGCGTGCGAGACGTCCACCAGCAGGCCGACGCGGTTCATCTCCGCGATCGCCTCCCGCCCAAGGCGGGACAGGCCGCCATGCTCCTCCGGCCCGTCTCCGAGATCGGTCTTCGGGCGCGCGGAATCGGCGAGGTCGTTGTGCCCGTCATGCGTCAGCGTCACGTAGATTGCGCCGAGGGAGCGCCACAGCGCGAGGCGCGACAGGTCGCGCCCCATCGCATTGCCGTTCTCGACCGCCGAGAGCACCACCTGCGCCCCGGCGGCGGCGGCCGCCTCCACCTCCGCCGCCGTCGTGCAGAAGCGGCGCGTCTCGCCGTCGGCTCGGGCGCGGATGTGGCGCAGCATCGCCTCGGCGCGCTCCGCCGCGGCGGCGTGCCCGTCCGGGTCGCGCCGTGCCTGCGGGGTGTAGGCGATGAAGACGGCGGCGCGCAGGCCGCCGCGCGCCATCTTCGGGAAGTCCACCTGGCGGTCCGTCTCCGTGGCCGGGTCGGGCGGGTCCGGCCACCGGATGTCGATATGCGTGTCGAGCGTAAGGGTGTGCGCGTGCAGCGCGGCGACCGTGGCGGCGTCCGTCATGGCGTTGCTGTCCCCTGATCCGCGTCCGGGCCGCGCATCGGGCGACGGCGGCCTGTACATGGGCCGGATTTGGCGGCGAGTTCGACACCCCCGATACGCGCGGATGGCCGCCGCCACAATGACCCGGACGGCGGATCGGCGCCAGCGTGCGGACGGCACTCGCCTGGTCCGTCGCAGGATGGGCCGGCGGCGGCACGGCAGAGTGGCGGCGAACGGGCGCGACCTCGCAGGGGAACACGCGTCCCCTTCAGCCGCTGCCGAACACCGCCGGGGGGTGGCTCAGGGTATGCCTAGCCGCCTCCTCCCCCTCGCGCCGCTGCCGTCCGCCGCTTACGGACGATCCGGCTTGCCGGCTGCCTCCGCGGATGCAGCAGACCATCCCGCGTCGCGTTCAGCCTTGCGGCGCGCCGCGGCTTCCTCGCGTTCGCGGAGCTTCGCATCCTTCTTTGCCTGCTTGGCCCGGTTCCTCTCGGCCCGCTGCTGGCCGTAATTCGGCGTTCGCGCCATCGTTCCTCGAAGCTTTCTGCCTGTGCGTGGTGGATCGCCTTGGGGACTCGGAGGGGCCGCGGTTGCCACGGCCCCGGAGCCCTCACGGGCTTGGAAGCGGCGAAGGGCCGTCGCGGAGCTGGCTCTCCCGCACCACGCGTTCGTGGCCGTCGCGGAGATTCCTCACGCGGTACTCACGGTCGGCCGCGTCGTTCGGAAGGAGGCGCAGGATCGTGTAGGTCCCGCGTGGCACGTTGCCGTCCAGCTTGCCCGGCACGAACTCGACGCTCTGGCCGACGGCGTATTTGTGGAGCGGCATGGGCCGTCGTCCTTTCGAAGATCGTCACGGACGCTCCGGCCGGCGTGAGTGACGGGGTGGGTGCACGGAGCGAAGCGCACCGGAGGAGCGCACGCTGGCGCACGGTTTAAGACAACATGTGGGGTGGCGAAGCCCGGGCCGCAACGTCGGCAGCAATCATTGCAGCCGCCCGCCGTTCCGTGCGCGGCCGACAAGCGCGCACGAAGCCATCGTGGCCCGCGTTTCCAGGCCGGCGACCAGGCCCGCGGAGCGTCCGGCCACGACCGCGTGTGTTGCCAAGACGCGGCCTTGCGGGTAGGCACTGTCTGTCGGGTTTGCCTCGGGGCACCACGGTGCCTGCGGGCGGCGCGGTTCTCCCTCGGTGAGTTTGACGCCACGCGCACTTCCGCGCGCAGCAACTCCTGGAAGGAGAGACGCACATGACCTCCGGCACCGTGAAATGGTTCAACAGCCAGAAAGGCTACGGCTTCATCCAGCCCGACAGCGGCGGAGCGGATGTGTTCGTGCACATCTCGGCCGTCGAGCGCTCCGGGATCGGCAACCTGACCGAAGGCCAGAAGGTCAGCTTCGACATCGAGACGGACCCGCGGCGCGGGAAGACCTCGGCCACGAATCTCCGCCAGGCCTGAGCGCGGGCGAGCGGGCCAGTCGGTCGCTCGGCCGCCCGCCGCCGGCGGTCGGCGGCATGCCGATCTACTACCTCCTACCGGTCGCGTCCCTGCTGCGCGACCGCGCCTGGAGCGCCAGCGCCCATCAGGGGCCGTGCTGCGTCTGCGCGCCGAGCGAGGCGCTCGCGCGGCGCTTCGCGGGCCAGGCCTTCTGGGTGCCCGCAGCCGCCGCCTTCGGCGCAGCGGCGCCGTGGCCGGCGGCAACGCCGACCTCGCCCTGGTCCCAGCGGCGCCTGGTCAAGGCGCGCGAGCTCGCCACTCCTGAGGATGTCGAGCCGCCACCGCTCGGTAGGATCTTCGTCCCGGCCGATCCCGATCGGCCGGACGACGTCTTCGTCGCCCTGGGCCGCACCTGAGCGGCCGGGCCCTCGGGGGAGAAAGCCCACCGAGGCCGGAGGACGTCTCCGCGCCATCCACGGATGGATGGCGTGAGCGCGGGGCAAGGAAGCCTCGCAGCAATCGGGTCACGTGACGCCGCGCCAGAGGTGGCGGCGTCCGGCACCAAGACGTGTCCGCGGGCCGACCGATGGCCCACGGAGGCGCAAGCCGAGGCGGCAGGTGTGGCCATACCCACCGGCACGCCTCCGGAGAATCGATACATGTCACCCACGCTCACCGACCACCGGCGCACCGCCCCGGCCACGCATGGCGCAGGGAAGAAAGACGACTTCGCCGCGCTGCTCGACGCCCATATGGGCGCGGACAGTGCCTTCGCCGGCTCCATCATTGCTGGCCGCATCGTGCGGATCGACGGCGACTTCGCCGTCGTGGATGTCGGACTGAAGAGCGAAGGGCGCGTGCCGCTGCGCGAGTTCACCCCCGCCGGCGGCCCCCCCGCGGAGGTCAGGCCGGGCGACCGGGTGGACGTCTTCGTCGCGCGCTACGAGGACCGCGACGGCACGATCGTGCTCTCCCGCGAGCGCGCGCGCAGCGACGAGGCCTGGACCGCCCTCGAGAAGTCCTTCGAGGCGAACGAGACCGTCACCGGCGCGATCTTCGGCCGCGTGAAGGGCGGCTTCACCGTGGACCTCGGCGGCGCCCGCGCCTTCCTGCCGGGCAGCCAGGTGGACATCCGCCCGATGCGCGACGTCACGCCGCTGATGGGCACGCCGCAGCCCTTCCGCATCATCAAGATGGACCGCGCGCGCGGCAACATGGTCGTCTCCCGCCGCGCCGTGCTGGAGGAGGCGCGCGCCGGGCAGCGCGCCGAGGTGATGAAGGCCCTCCAGGAGGGCGCCATCGTGGACGGCGTGGTGAAGAACCTCACCGACTACGGCGCCTTCGTGGACCTCGGCGGCGTGGACGGGCTGCTGCACGTCACCGACATCGCCTGGCGGCGCACCAACCACCCGTCGGAAGTGTTGAGCGTCGGCCAGCAGCTCAAGGTGCAGGTACTCCGCTTCGACACGGAGCGGCAGCGCATCTCTCTCGGCCTGAAGCAGCTCATGCCCGATCCGTGGGAGGGCGTGGCGCTGAAGTACCCGGTCGGCGCGCGCTTCACCGGCCGTGTGACGAACATCACCGACTACGGCGCCTTCGTGGAGCTGGAGCCGGGCGTCGAGGGCCTGGTCCACACCTCCGAGATGAGCTGGACCAAGACCAACGTCCACCCGAGCAAGATCGTCTCCAGCTCCGAACAGGTGGACGTGATGATCCTCGACGTGGACGAGCCGAAGCGCCGCATCTCGCTCGGCATCAAGCAGGCGCTCGGCAATCCGTGGGAGCTGTTCCTCGAGGCGCACCCGCCGGGCAGCGTGATCGAGGGCGAGGTCCGCAGCATCACCGAGTTCGGCCTGTTCGTCGCCCTGCCGGGCGGCGAGCTCGACGGGCTGGTGCACATGTCGGACCTGTCCTGGGATCTGCCCGGCGAGCAGGCCCTGGCCAACTACGGCAAGGGCGACGTGGTGCAGGCCAAGGTGCTCGACGTGGACGTGGACAAGGCGCGGGTCAGCCTCGGCATCAAGCAGCTCCAGGCCGACCCGGCGGCCGAGGTGCTCGACCGCGTCCACAAGGGCGACATCGTCACCTGCGTGGTCAGCAAGATCGAGAGCAACGGCATCGAGGTGACGGTCGAGGACGTGCTCACCGGCTTCATCCGCCGCGCCGAGCTCGCCAGGGACCGCGCCGACCAGCGCCCGGACCGCTTCGCCGTGGGCGAGAGGGTCGATGCGCGCGTGACCGCGGTGGACCGAGCCGCCCGCCGCGTCCTGCTGACCATCCGCGGCAAGGAGATCGAGGAGGACCGCGAGGCCCTGGCGAAATACGGCGCCGCCGACAGCGGCGCCTCGCTCGGTGACATCCTCGGCGCGGCGATCCGCCGCCGCAACCGGGACACCGCCGACGAGTGAGGCCGGCCGGCTGGCTGGCCAGGCTTGGCGTCGGGACGCCCGCGCATACCCCCGGAACGGACGGCGATTCCGGGGGCGGGCGGCGGGCGCCCGGGTTCCTCCCGGCGCTGCGGCACCCATCTCTGCGGACTCAATCCGAAGGAGCGCCGCGAATGACCCACAGCGGAGACAACGCAGGCGCTGCAGCCGGGACGGAGATCGGACCGGCGCTGCGCGCGGTCATCGACCGGGTGACCGAGGCAATCGCGGAGCGTGGCTGGGCCGTCGTGGCGGTCGCCGCAGAGGGAGAGCACCCGCCCTTCGCCTACACCGTCGGGCTCGAGACGGGTTTCGACCATCCGGAGATCATGCTGGTCGGCAACTTCGCGCCGCGCATCGTGCAGGGTGTGCTCGGCGCGGCCGGCGAGAGGGTCAAGGCGGGCGCCCGCTTCGAGCCCGGCGCGCGCACCTCCGAGGTCGTCCCGCACCTCGAGGTGGCCTTCGACGCAGTGCGCCCGGACGCGGCCTCGGAGCACCTGCAGGTCGCCGACCTCGTGCAGGGCGGCCGCCTGGAGCGCCTGGCCCGCGCGGTGCAGCTCTTCCTGCCCGACGCCGCCGGCCGCTTCCCCTGGGACCGCGGGTGCGACGCCCGGATGGCGCGCAGCCAGACCGGGCTCGGCCTCGGGCCGCCCCGGCGGCCACGCGGCGGCGCCATCCGCCGCGCCTGACACCGCTCCTCCCCCGCGCGCCGCAGGCCCACCGGCAAGCCGCCGCTTGGCCTGAGCGGCTCCGCGGGTTGGAACCAAGCGCGGGTGGTCGCTTGTGGTAATGGCGCTGCGGGCGTCAGGGATGGCTTTGCCGAGCGCGCCGATGGTGCGCGGCCCGGCGCCGCGCAGGCCCGATGGCTTCGGCCGAGCCGACGGGAGTCACACGGCGGCGCTGCGCCGCGCCGCCGCAGGATTCCCGCGCGCCGCCCTGCCCTTTCGGGCCGCTAATCCGCCCTGATCTTCGCCGCCGCCACCACCTCCTGCATCGTCCGCACCTCGGCGCGCAGGAATTCCGCGAATGCGTCGGGGGAGAGCGGGCTCGGGATCGCGCCCTCGCCGGTCAGATAGCGGGCGAAGCTGGGCTCGCTCAGCACGGCATTGGTTGCCTCGTTCAGGCTCTGCCGCACCCGGGGCGGCAGACCGCGCGGGGCGAACAGGCCCCACCAGATCCCGAACTCGTAGTCGATGCCGGCGGATTTCACGCTGGGCGCCGGCGGGACGCCCTCCGGCCGGTCATCCGACGTGTAGGCGATGATGCGCAGCAGCCCGCCGCGGAGCTGGCCGGCGGCGCTGGCGATGGTGGTGAACATCAGGTCCACCCGCCCGGCCACCAGATCCGTCAGCGCCCCGGCGGTACCGCGATAGGGGATATGCTGCAGGGTGGTCCCGGCGCGCAGGTTGAACAATTCCGTGGCGATATGGGTGGTGCTGCCGGGGCCGGAGGTGGCAAAGTTGAGAGTTCTCGGCCTCTCCCGGTCCATGCGCACCAGATCCTGGATGCTGCGGATGGGCGAGGATGGGGGCGTCAGCACGATCAGCGGCGCCTTGGCCAATAGGGCGACGCTGTCCAGCTCGGTCGCGGGATTGAAATTGGTGCCCTGCACCGGCCCGATCGCGGCGACCGAGGAGGTGGTGACCAGCAGCGTGTGGCCGTCCGGCGCCGATTGCGCCACCAGGTTCACGCCGACGGCGCTGCCTGCGCCGGGCCGGTTCTCCACCACGAAGGGCTGGCCGAATCGCGCCTGCAGCCTCTCGGCCAGCGGCCTGGCCATGGCATCGTTGCTGCCGCCGGGGGTGAAGGGGACGACGATGCGCACCGGCCGGTCCGGCCAATTCTGGCTCTGGGCACGGACCAGGCCGGGCGTAGCCAGCCCCGCCAGCCCGCCAGCCGCTGCGATGAACTGCCGCCGTCCCGATCCTTGTGGCATGTCGTCTCCTTCCCTGGTGCCCTTTGCTGGCGTTCCGGCGCAACCTGCCCGAACCGCGGCGCATCGGCAATTGCACAGGCGCGGAGCGGTCGGGGCACGGCTGTCGCGGAGCGGTCGGGGCACGGCTGTGCCCCTCCGGCCGGTGCCCCGCCTCGGCAGCCAGAGCATACCGTTGAACACCGCCTGGAACGGCGGGCCTGCGAACAGGACCGCCAGCGGCGGGACCAGAATCGCGAGGACATGCATCTTGGTGGCCCGTTAACCGCCCGCCCCGGGCCGCCGCAGGCTGCACCTCCCTCCTGCTGCGGCCGGCCGTTTCCGCGGCGTCCCTCAGAATCCCTCCAGCACCACCTTGCCGATCATGCGCCCGCTCTCGACCATCGCATGCGCGCGCATCAGGTTCTCGGCGTTAATCCGGCCGAGATGCTCGGTCATGGTGGTGCGGATCGCGCCGGTGTCCACCAGGTGCGCCACCTCGTCGAGCAGGCGGTGCTGCTGGATCATGTCCGGAGTCTGATGGACGGAGCGGGCGAACATCGCCTCCCAGGCCAGGAACGCTGCCTTGGGCTTGAGGCGCGACACATCCGCCCCGCCCAGGTCGTCGATCACGCAGATGCCGCCCTGCGGCGCCAGCAGGTCGCACAGCGCGTTCCAGTGCCGCTCCGTATGCGTCACCCCGAAGACGTAGGGGATCGGCACGCCGAGCGCCTTCGCCTGCTTCGCCAGGTCCTGCGAGTGGTCGAGCACCACATGCGCGCCCATGCTCTCGCACCAGGCCCTGGTTTCAGGGCGCGAAGCGGTGGCGATCACCTTCAGCCCCGTCAGGCGCCGCGCGAGCTGGATCGCGATCGAGCCCACCCCGCCAGCGCCGCCGGTGATCAGCAACGCCGCGCCATCGGCCGGCTTGCCGCGCGGGATGCGCAGCCGGTCGAACAACGCCTCCCAGGCGGTGATCGCGGTCAGCGGCAGCGCCGCCGCCTCGGCGAAGGAGAGCGTCTTGGGCTTGTGGCCGACGATCCGCTCGTCCACCAGATGGTACTCGGCGTTGGTGCCGGGCCGGGCGATCGAGCCGGCGTAGAACACCTCCGCGCCAAGCGGGAACAGCACCGACTCCGGCCCCTTGGCGCGCACCACGCCCGCGGCGTCGAAGCCCAGCACCCGGGGCTCCCCGGCCGGATCGGCGGTGCGGCGGAGCCGGGTGTCCACCGGATTGACGCTGACCGCGCGGACCTCGACCAGCAGGTCGCGCCCCTTCGGCGCGGGCGGTTCGGGCAGGGTGAGGTCGATCAACGCCTCCTCGTGCTCGATCGGATGGCAATGGGTGTAGCCGACAGCTTTCATGGACCTGCTCCCTGAGCGCCCTCCCGGGAGATGGCACCGGACCGGCGCGCGTGAAGGGCCGCTCGCGACGGATTGCCGACGGCTTGCCGATGGCGGTGCCACCCCGCAGCATGGCCCGGCGATGGCAGTGAGAGCAGCAGAGGCACGGCGCCTCATCCTGGTGGTCGGCAGCGGCGCCTTCGCCGGCGCGCTCGCGACCCGCGTGACGGACCCGATGGTCGGCGTGATCGCCCACGACTTCGGCGTGCCGGTGGCGACCGCGGCCCTGCTCGCTACCGCCTATGCGCTGCCGCTCGCCGCGGTGCAGCCCGTGCTCGGGCCGGTCGCCGACGGCATGGGCAAGCGGCGGGTGATGGCGGCGGGGCTGGTGGTGATGGCACTCGCCCTGGCGGCCTGTGCCCTTGCGCCGAGCTTCGGGGCGCTGTTCGCGGCGCGCATGCTCGCCGGGGCGGCCTCGGGCGCGACGATGCCGCTCGCCATGGCGCTGATCGGCGACACGGTGCCGATCGAGGAACGCCAGGTGGCGCTGAGCCGCCTCTTGGTCTTCGCCATCACCGGCCAGGTCGCCGGCGGGGCGGCCGCGGGGGTGCTGGAGGCCCATCTCGGCTGGCGAGGCGTGATGGGGCTGTGCGCCGTGGTCGCCCTTGTCGCCGCCCTGGTGGTGCGCACCGCGCCGCTGCCCGGCGTGCCGGAGGCGGCGGCGGGGCGGTTCAGCCTCGACCAGGCACTCGGCCGCTACCGGGCGATCCTCTCGAACCGCGCCGCGCTCGAGCTCTACGCGGCAGTGTGCGTCGAGGGGGCGGTGGTGTTCGGGAGCTTCCCCTTCTTCGCCACCATGCTCACCACGCGTGGCCTCGGCGGGGTGACGGAGGCCGGGATGGCGATCGGGGCCTTCGGGGCCGGCGGCTTCATCTATGCGGCGCTGGCGCGACCGTTGCTGACCCGGTTCGGACAGGGGGCGGTGG